>JAMPXR010000245.1 GCA_023701085.1 Ramlibacter sp.
CGGGCGACGCGGCGGCCGCGTCGATCACGCGGCGCGCCCAGTCGAGCTCGGCCGCCGTGGGCCGCATCGCATCGCGCAGCGCCTGCACCTGCCTGGGATGGATGCACATCTTGGCGCCGAAGCCGGTGGCGCGGGCGAACGCCCAGTCGGCCAGCAACCGCGCCGGGTCCTCGATCGCGGCCGTCACACCGGCGATCGGCGCGGCCAGGCCGGCCCGGCGCGATTCGATGGCGATGTGGCTGGACGGGTAGAGCAGGCCGCGATCGTCTTCCGGCAGGTCCAGGTCGAGCGCGTAGTCGATGGTGCCGAACGCCAGCCGCTGCACGCCCGCCACCTCCGCCAGCGCGCGCAGCTCGGACACGCCGCGTGCGGATTCGACCAGCGGCACCAGGGCGCCGCCAGGCGGCATCCGGCCGGCCACGCGCCGCAGCACGGCCGCGTCCTCGGCCTTGGGCAGCATCACGCCGTCGGGCGCCGACTGCGCGAGCCAGCGCAGTTCGTCCTCGAACCAGGGCGTGGCCGCGTCGTTGATGCGCACCAGCACCTGCACGGCGCCGCGTTCGCGCCCTCCCAGCCACTGGCCGACGGCTTCGCGCGCGCGCGGTTTGTCCTCGGCGGCGACGGCGTCCTCGAGGTCGAGGATGATCGCGTCGGCGCCGCTGGCCGCGGCCTTGTCGAAGCGCTCCGGCCGGTTGCCGGGGACGAAGAGATAAGTCAGGGGAAGGGGCGCAATGCCGGAGCTCATGGGTTCGCCTTGTTTCAAGGCCTTGCGAAAGCCAACGCGCCATTGTGACGCGCGCGGCCGGCCCGGGAGTGCGGCGGGGCCGGATGAAAGGCCGTGCCGCCTGCTATCGCGGCTGCGCGGGGAGTGACTTCAGGAACCCGACCACGTGGGCCGCGAACACCTCGGGCATCTGGTCGGGCAGCGGCACCATGCCGCCCTCCACTTCGACATAGCGGCTGCCGGGAATCGCTTCGGCCAGCGTCCTGGCCTGCGGATAGGCGTGCGGGTCCGCCGTCGGCGCCAGCACCAGCACCGGGCAGCGGATGAGCGGCAGCCGATTTTCCATTTCATAGCGCGCCACCACGGCATGGCCTTCGGCCGCGCGGGCGCCGGCCTTCACCGCATCGACGACGAAGCGCTCGAGCAGGTCGATGTCGCCCTGCGGGTACCAGGGCCGGCGGATGCGCCACAGCTCGGTCAGGTGCGAACCGTCCGCCTTGCGCTGCACGTTGTCGACGGGCGAGGGCTTGGCGCGGCGGGCGCGAAAGGCGTCGTCCGCCAGCGGACAAGCCGACAGCACGGCGGCGTCGACGCGCTGCGGGAATGCCGCGGCCATCTCGACGGCGATCGCGGCGCCGGTGTGATGGCCCACCACCGCGCAGCGCGCGATGCCCAGCGCGTCGAGCAGCCCGACCGACACGGCGGCCCAGCGCTCGATCGAATCCTCGCCCAGCGGCGGCTTGCAGGAGTCGCCGTAGCCGATGGTGTCCAGCGCGATCGCCTGCACGTGGCGTCCGAGCAGCGGCAGCACGTCGCGGTACTCGTCCCAGGAGCGCGGCGTCTGGTGCAGCAGCAGCACCGGCCGGCCGGTGCCGGCGACCGCGCAGTGCAGCGTGCCGGCAGGGGTGTCGACGAAGTGGCGCTGGATGCGGATGTCGTTCATGTTCGGGGTTCTATCTTGCGGAGCGCGCAAGCGACGCATCCGGGTCCTGCGCAGCTCGCGCCACCTGGACCGCAGCATAGCAACTGCCAGCGAAAGGGGCATCGCGGGGCCGGCCCGCGATGCCAAACATATCATGGCATGATGTAAATGTGCGCGCGCAGCTCCGGGAGAACACATGAATCCATCGCTCTATCCACCGGCCAGCGTCGAGATCGCCCGGAAGCGCCGCGAGCTCGCGCCGCAGCCGCTCGAAGCCTTCAGGGCCTTCAGCCGCGCGGTCTTCGCCGACGGCGCGCTGCCCACCCGGACCAAGGAGCTGATCGCGGTCGCCGTGGCCCATGTGACCCAGTGCCCTTACTGCATACGCGGCCACACGGCCGCCGCGCGCAAGAGCGGCGCCAGCGAGCAGGAGATCATGGAGGCGATCTGGGTCGCCGCGGAAATGCGTGCCGGCGCCGCCTACGCGCATTCGGCCTTGGCCCTCGACGTCATGCAAAGCGCGGACGCCGGAGCCTGAGCACCCTGGATGCGATCAGGGCCAGCCGAAAAACGCGTCGAACAAAGGAGCCCCCGAGATGAACCCCGCATCCCCCTCCCCCGCAGCCGCCGCGCTGCCCGCGCCGCTGCGCCCGTTCACGCAGTTCCACCGCCAGGCGCTCAGGCACGGCGCCGCCTTGCGGCGGCTGGTCGCCTACCTGGACGAATCCGGTTTCGACCGGCAGGCGCAGGTGCTCAGCCACGTGGTGCTGACCTTCTTCGACGTGCAGGCCCCCCTGTATCTGAGCGATGAGGAGCAGGAACTCTTTCCGGCGCTCGCCGACTCCAGGTCGGGTTCCGACCCGGCCGCACTGCGGGCGATGGTGACGGGCGCGGCGGCAGACCATCAGGCTTTGGCGTCCTTGTGGAAACGCCTTCGCACCCGGCTCGAGACGATGGAAGCGGGGCACAGCGCCGAACTGCCGGTGCAGGACGTCGAGTCGTTCGTGCGGCTGTGGTCCGAGCACGTCGGACGCGAGCAAGGCGAACTGCTCGCGATGGCGCCGCGGCTGGTGACGACCCCGAGAATGGAGCGCATGGCCCGCTCGATGCGGGAGCGCTGGCAATAGCAAGTGGGGCACGGGCGCGCAGCGCAGGCGCCCCGGGGACGGTGCCTGAGACGCGCGGCGGCCCTGCGGCACCGCCTCACGACGAATCCCGCACCATCGCGATGCGGATGCGCTCGATCGCATGCGAGGGCCTGAGCCCCTTGGGGCAGACCTCGGTGCAATTCATGATGGTGCGGCAGCGATAGAGGCGGTACACATCGTCCAGGAACGCCAGCCGCTCGGAGGTCGCCTGGTCGCGCGAGTCCACGATGAAGCGATAGGCCTGCAGCAGCCCGGCCGGGCCGATGAACTTGTCGGGGTTCCACCAGTAAGACGGGCAAAAGCCGCTGCAGCAGGCGCACAGGATGCACTCGTACAAGCCGTTGAGGCTGTCCCTGTCTTGCGGCGATTGCAGGCGCTCGCGCTCCGGCGGCGGCTCGTCATTGATCAGGTACGGGCGGATCGAGTGGTAATGGTCGAAGAACTGCGTCATGTCGACGATCAGGTCGCGCACCACCGGGAACCCGGGAAGCGGCCGCAGCACCACCGTGTCGGGCAGGGCTTTCAGGGGCTGGATGCAGGCCAGGCCGTTGCGGCCGTTGATGTTCATCGCGTCCGATCCGCACACCCCCTCCCGGCACGAGCGGCGAAACGACAGGCTCGGGTCCATGCGCTTGAGTTCGAGCAGCGCGTCCAGCAGCATGCGATGGTCGGGCCGCGGCGTGAACTCGTAATCCTGCATGCGCGGGCGCGCATCGCTGTCAGGGTCGTAGCGGTACACGCTGAACTTCATGGGGTACCTTTTCAAGCCGCGCCGCCGGCCACGCGGGCCACGGCGAGGAGCACGCGGACCTGCACGCCCACCAGCAGGAAGGCGACGACGAACAGCAGTGCCAGCCGCAGCGCGGGCGCGTGAACGTAGTCGAGCACCACGTCCCGCGCGCCTACCCAGCCGTGCAGCCCCAGCACCAGAAAGCCCAGGATGACGAGCACGGCACCGTGCGCGCTGGACAGCAGCGCCCGCCACGATTCGTAGCCGGCGGGACGCACCAAAACCATGCCGGCCGCGAGCAGCAGCAGCACGATCAGCGCGAGCGCCGTGAGCCGCTGCAGCAGCCAGGCGGACTGGCCGGCGAACAGCCTCATGCGATCCACCCGATCAACGCGAGGGCCGCGACGGCAAAGGCCAAGGCGATGACGAGCCGCGCGCTCGCACGCGCCTGCGACAGCGTGGCGCCCACGCCGATGTCCATCAGCAGGTGCCGGATGCCCGCCAGCAGGTGGTGCGCCAGGGCCCACAGCGGCAGGATCGCGGGCAGCGCCACCCAGGGCGAGCGCAGCAGGGCGGCCAGCGCGTCATAGTCAGCGGGACTGCGCAGGGAGCGCTCCAGGGCCCAGGCCAGCAGCGGCAGGCAAACAAGCAGCAGCACGCCGGAGACACGATGTCCGATCGATGCGAGCGCACCCACCGGAAAGCGGATCTTGCGAAGATCCAGGAAGCGCGGAGCGGTCGTGACGGGTGCGCGCGGGGGCATGTCAGAAAAGGACTTTGTGCATTCGAGCGTCAGCGACCCGTGGCCGGGTCGCGCGAATCGTGCTGCGGGAACGGACCCAGTCTAGGAGCAGCGCTCCCCATTTGTCAAAAAGGGCCTTGTAGGCCCGCGACGGGCAGGGGTCCTCAGTTGGGCAGCGGCAGCACCGTGGTCTCCTTCACCCGATCGAGGGCGAAACTCGATTTCACGTCGACCACGCTGGCCTGTTTCAGCAGCTTGCCCATGATGAAGCGCGAGAAGTGATCGAGGTCCTTGACCTGCACGCGCAGCAGGTAGTCCATCTCGCCGGTCATGGAATAGCACTCGATCACTTCGCTCCAGGAGTTCACGGCGCTGCTGAATTCGTCGGCCGGCATCTGCCCCTTCTTTTCGAGCTTGACGCTGACATAGGCGAGCATCGAAAGGCCGACTTTCAGCGGATCCACCAGCGCGACGTAGCGCTTGATCACGCCCGACTCCTCCAGGCTGCGCACCCGGCGCAGGCAGGGCGAGGGCGACAGGCTCACCTTGGC
>JAMPXR010000246.1 GCA_023701085.1 Ramlibacter sp.
ACGCTCACGGTATCTGACGCCTTCCTGTCGGCGGGCGCGGGCTACGTCGTCGTCGTCGCCGGCACGATGCTGCTCATGCCCGGCCTGCCGCGCGTGTCGCAGGCCGCGAAGATGGATGTCGACGACGTGGGCAACATCATCGGGCTGGAATAGGCCCACCCCCGAAGCGCCTGCGGCGCTCCCCCTCAAGGGGGCCGAGACCTGCGGCTCCAAACCGGCCTGCGCCGGTTTGGACAGGTCGAGGAATGGCCGCCTCTGGCGGCCATGCGGCCTGCAAGGCCCACCAGCGGCCCGGCGAAGCCGGTTCCGCGGTGGCCCACGAAGGGGCCGCGCAGGTTCAGGCGCTGCGCTCCAAGCCGACCTGCGGTGTCGGCGGCAAAGTTTGACGTTGCACAAGGTATTGCGCCGGGTCGTCTCCTAGTGTGAATCAGGGACCCGGCGCGCAGGGGTCGGCGGTGCGAAGGCCTTGCGCGACCGCCGCGCTTTTCACCTCTGGAGATCGCCATGAGCACTTCGTCGCTCCCATTGCCTGCGCAAGGCGCGGGACAGCCGTGGAAGCACGGCCTGGCCAAGCCCGCGGGCCTCGCAGCCGCGGTATTCGCCCTGCTCCTCATCGTGCTGATGCCCACGCCGCAAGGCCTGCCCGTGGCCGGCCAGGTCATGCTGGGCATCCTGGCCTTCGCCGTGATCGTGTGGATGACCGAAGCGCTGGACTACGCGGTGAGCTCGGTCGTGATCGGCGCTTTGATGGTGTTCCTGCTCGCCTTTGCGCCCGACCTGGCCAAACCGGCGCGCGACATGGGCACGGGCGCGGCCTTGAACCTGGTGCTGTCGGGATTCGCGAGCAGCGCCGTGGCGCTGGTCGCCGCCGCCTGCTTCATCGCCGCGGCGATGACCGCCACGGGGCTGGACCGCCGCATCGCGCTGGTGGTGTTGTCGAAGGTCGATGCCCGTACCAACCATATCGTCATCGGCGCGATGATCGTCGGCTTCCTGCTGTCCTTCGTGGTCCCCAGCACGACGGCCCGCGTGGCCTGCCTGATGCCGATCATGATGGGATTCATCCTGGCCTTCAAGGTCGACAAGCGCAGCCGCTTCGCCGGGTTGCTGGTGATGACCGCCGCGCAGACCGCCAGCGTCTGGAACATCGGCATCAAGACGGCCGCTGCGCAGAACATGGTCGCCATTGGTTTCGTGGAAAAGCAGTTCGGCGCCAGCATCACCTGGACCGAGTGGTTCGTGGCGGGCGCGCCCTTCTCGGCGGCGCTGACGGTCGTGCTGTATTTCATCATGACACGCATGATGCGGCCCGAGATGGAGGAAATCGCCGGCGGCCGGGCCACCATCCGCGCGCAGCTCGACGCGATCGGTCCGATGAAGCTCGCGGAATGGAAACTGCTCGTCCTCGTGCTGGGCCTGCTGGCTTTCTGGTCGACCGAAAAGGTGCTGCACGACTTCGACACCGCGTCGACGACCGTCGCCGCGATCGCGCTCATGCTGCTGCCGGGCGTCGGCGTGATGGACTGGAAGGACTCGCAGCGCGCATTTCCCTGGGGCACGGTCATCCTGTTCGCCGTCGGGATCAGCGTCGGGACCGCCATGCTGCGCACCAACGCCGCCGCCTGGCTGGCCAACCTGATCGTGACCCATCTCGGACTGCAGCAGGCCAGCGCGTTCGTGATCCTGATGCTGCTGTCGCTGTTCCTGATCGTCATCCACCTCGGCTTCGCGAGCGCGACCGCGCTGGCGTCGACCATGATTCCCATCGTCATCAGCGTCCTCGGCGCGGTCCAGACGCCGGGCATCAACGTGGTGGGCATGACGATGCTGCTGCAGTTCGTCGTGAGTTTCGGCTTCATCCTGCCGGTGAACGCGCCGCAGAACATGATCGCCTACGGGACGGACACCTTCGAGGCGCGCGATTTCATCCGCACGGGGCTGGTCGTCACGTTCGCCGCGCTGGCCTTGCTGGTGGTGTTCGCCCTGACCTACTGGCCGTGGATGGGCTACATGACGACAGCGCGCGCCTGATAGCTTCGGCCTGGGGCTCGGTCCTCATTCAGCATCGGGGCGCGGGCGCGGCGCTTGCCGGGCCATCCCGATGGCCCCGAAGTTGCAGACGGGAATGCACTTGGCGCACCCGGTACACAGGTCCGGGCGCACCAGCTGCGCCGACTTCTTCCAGGCCTCGACTTCCAGCACCAGCAAATGATCCGGGCAGGCGGCTACGCACCAGCCGCAACCCGTGCAGCGGCTGGAGGCGATGACCGGCAAGGCGATTGGACGCTTGGTGGCGGCGCGGTGCACGCGCACAGTTTAGGCGCCGTTCGAGCGCCGCCGCGCGGCGCGCAGGCGATCGCCGACCGCGGCCGACGGCTATTGGCCGCGCTCCGACAGGGCCGCGCCCGGGCCACCCAAGGTGGTGGTCTTGACCATCGGCGGCTGATGGGCAGCAAGGAAAGCCGATCCGCTGTCCTCCGCCGTCAAGGCGTGCACTTCCTCGCGCGACATCTTGTATGCGCCACGAACCTGCTCCTTCGTGAGGGTGCCGCCCTGGGCGAACATGTCGTACCGCGTGGACCAGGGATTCCCGCCGATGAATGGCTTTTTCAGCTCGGCCTGCACCTCGGCCCGGGTCTTGGTACTGACGAATGGCGTGGTATCGATGGTGGGGCTCTCGGCGTAAGCGCCGGCGCTGACCAGCGCAAAGGCGACCGTTGCGGCGGAGACGGTGGCTGCGTAGGCGATGGAGGCTGCGGTACGTGTCATGGCTTTCATCCTTGAGCGGGGTTGCACAAGGGCGCGGCAGGTTTCGCTCAGTGCCCGTCGGTCCGATCCTGGCCGTGCCTAGAACTGCGCCGGCAGCTCTTCCACCGGCGCCGCGGCCTTTTCCTCGTAGAACTGCCCCGCGACGTGGAGCGACGCCGGCGCTGCCGGTTCCTCGGCGAGCTGGCGATACGAATCGGCATCGGCCAGCGACGGCATGGCGCCGCCCGAGCCCGCGATCAACACCAGCGCCGTTGCCGCCGCGAACGCCGCCGCGCTGAACGACCCGAGCAGGTCGGCCGACGAAACATTCGCGGTCATCGCGACGTCCGCATTGGATGCAGCATTCATGTCGAACCCCTTGAGGGCCCGGATGCGACACGGGACCTGTACACAGGAATTGAGGCCTTCCCCGCCACCGCGCACCGCGCCCTGGCGGCCACTCTATGTCGGGATTGCGGGCGAAGGTCTCGGGGCGCGTCCCCGATCACGCCTCGGGGAATCCCCTATTTGGCGGGGCGAAGCGCCCGCCACCCCCGGCGCATTCAATGCTCGTCGAGCCACTTCGACGCGAAGCGGACCAGGTCGGCGCCCGATCTGAGCTGCAGCTTTTCCTTCAGGCTGGCGCGGTGGGCTTCGATGGTCTTGATGCTGCGGTTGAGCTTCTCGCTGATCTGCCGGGTACCGAACCCCAGCCCGAGCAGGTGCAGGATTTCGAACTCGCGGGCGCTCAGGCCGGCGATCGGGCTGGCCGCCGGGTCGGCGGGAGACGCCAGTTTCTGCGCCAGCCGCCGGTGCATTGCCGCGCTCAGGTAGACGCCCCCCGATCGCACCGTGCGCACCGCCAGCAGGATGTTCGCCGTGGCTTCATGCTTCATGAGGTAGCCGCTGGCGCCGGCGCGCAGCGCGCGTTCGGCGAAGATCGACTCGTCGTGCAGGCTCATGGCGAGGATGGCCACACCGGGGAAACGCCGTCGCATGACCCTGATCAGGTCGAGTCCCGATTCGCCATCGAGCGTGATGTCGACAATGGCCAGCGCCGCGTCGCACCGCGTCAGGGCCGACAAGGCCTCTTCGGCGTTGCCCGCCTCGCAGCACAAGTGCAGGTCCGGCTGGGCGTTGAGGAACAGCGCCATGCCTTCGCGCACGATCGGATGATCGTCCACCATCAGGATCCGGGTCTTGGGCGCCGCCAGCTCTGGATTGCCGCTCACATCCGTTTCTCCGAGTCGGGATAGGTCACGGTGATGGTGGTGCCGCGCGGGCTGTTGGCCGAAACCTCCAGGGTGCCGCCCAGCAGGTTGGCACGGTAACGCATGCTGTACATCCCCATGCCCGCATCGGGGCCGGCGCGCCGCGCATCGAGGCCGACGCCGTCGTCGCTCAGGGTCAGCCGGTGCTGGCCGTCGAGGCGCACCAGTTCGATCCGGACCCCGCCGGCCCGGCTGTACTTGACGGCGTTATGGACGGCTTCCTGCGCGATGCGGTAAAGATTGATCGCGACCAGCGGGTCGCCGACCTCCACCTCGCGATCCACGCAGACCGTGCATGTCATGGACTGGAGGGAAGTGGTATCGTCGGCCAAGCGCTCGAGCGCCGCGACCAGGCCGCCGTGCTCCAACGCCACTGGGTACAAGCCCCGCGCCGCGCTGCGGTTCATGGCGGCGGCCGCGCTGATGAGTTCTCCGATCCTGCGGGCCACCTCCGCTTCGGGCCGCGCGCCCTCGACGAGCCGCTGGCGCAGGCTTTCGCACAACAGGGACAGGCTGGTCAGGTGCTGCCCGAGGCCGTCGTGCAGTTCCGATCCGATCGCCCGCCGCTGTTCTTCGCTGAAGCGGACCAGCGCGATTTCGAGCTGGCGGCGCTCCGCCATTTCACTTTGCAGTTCCGCGTTGGCGGCGACCAGGTCGCGCGTGCGTTCCGCCACGTCCCGCTCCAAGGTCTCATGGGACCGCTGCAGCTGCGCCTGCGCGTGCTGTTCTTCGGCGTGGGACGCCGCCAGCAGCAGGCCGGTGACCGTGACGACGATGGAGAACATGCACCACTGGA
>JAMPXR010000247.1 GCA_023701085.1 Ramlibacter sp.
CGCGTCCACGAGCGCGGGCAGCGCATCGATGCGCAGTTCCACCTGTTCGGCCAGGTCCTCGGCCAGCGCCCGCGTGGGCGCCACGCACATGGCGACCGGCTCGCCGACGAAACGGACCTTGCCGTGGGCCAGCGGATGGTGCTCCGAGAGCTGGTAGCTGGGGAGGGTGGATGTGGCGACGATAGGCGCCACGCCGGTCAGGTCCTCGCGCAGGAACACGCGATCTTCGGCGCCGGCCGGCTTGGCGGCGGCGACGATGCGCCCGTGCGCGATCGGGCTGCGCAGGAAGGCGACTTCCTGCTGGCCCGGCAGCAACATGTCCGAGACGTACTGGCCGCGCCCGCGCATCAGGCGTGCGTCCTCCTTGCGCGCCAGGCGCGCGCCTATGCCCTGGGGCTTGCCGGTCGTCGAATCGTCGCTCATGGGGTTGTCATGCCTGCGGCTGGGTTCACTTGGGGTCGGGCGCGAACAGGCGGGAGGGATCCTCGCGCTCCGGGGCCACCCCGGGCGCGTTGCCTTCGCGCCGCTGGAGTTCGATGCGGACCTTGTCCACATCGACGACTTTTTCCTTCTCGAGGAGCGCGGTCACCGTTTCGGGCACGAAGATCACGACCGCCACCAGGACCAGCTGCATCGCGACCCACGGAAGGGCGCCCATGTAGATGTCGCGCGATTCGACCTTGCGAGGCAGCGTGCCGTTCCTGGCCAGGGTGTCGGAGATGCCTCGCAGGTAGAACAGCGAGAACCCGAACGGCGGATGCATGAAGGAGGTCTGCATGTTCACGCAGATCAACACGCCGAACCAGACCAGGTCGATGCCGAGCTTGGTCGCCACCGGCGCCAGGAGCGGCAGGATGATGAAGGCGATCTCGAAGAAGTCGAGGAAGAAGGCCAGCACGAAGATGAAGACGTTGACCGCGATCAGGAAGCCCAGTTGACCGCCCGGCAGGGCCGTCAGCATGTGCTCGATCCATGGCCCACCTTCGACGCCCTGGAATACCAGCGAGAAGGTTCGCGCACCGATCAGGATGAACACGACCATGGCGGTCATGCGCATGGTCGCAGCCATCGCCGCGTTCAGCAGCGGCCAGGTCAGGCGCCGGTGCAGCGCGGCCAGCACGAACGCGCCAAGCGCACCCATCGCGGCGGCCTCGGTCGGCGTCGCGACCGCATGGTCCATGAAGGGCAGGCCGCCCATGCTGCCCAGCACCGCCATGATGAGTGCGGCCGAGGGCAGGATGCCGCGAAGGCATTTGCGCCAGAGCGCCCAGCCGTGCAGCGTGCGGGCCTCCTTGGGCACGCCCGGGACATCCTGCGGACGCAGGCGTGACAGCACGAAGGTGTAGAGCGCGAACAGCAGCACCTGCAGGATCGCCGGCCCCCAGGCGCCCTTGTACATGTCGCCGACCGAACGGCCGAGCTGATCCGCCAGCACCACCAGCACCAGCGAGGGCGGCACCAGCTGCGTGATGGTGCCGGAGGCGGCCAGCACGCCGGTGGAGTAGCGCATGCTGTAGCCGTAGCGCATCATCACCGGCAGCGAAATCATCGCCATCGCGATCACCTGCCCGGCCACGGTGCCGGTGATGGCGCCCAGGATGAAACCGACGATGATCACGGAGTAGCCGAGCCCGCCGCGCACCGGCCCGAAGAGCTGGCCCATGGAGTCGAGCATGTCCTCGGCGAGCCCGCAGCGCTCGAGGATGCAGCCCATCAGGGTGAAGAAGGGAATCGCCAGCAGCAGTTCGTTCGACACGACGCCGAACACGTTCATCGGCAGCGCCGACATGAAGCTTGCAGGAAACAAGCCCATCACGATGGCGATGCCGCCGCACAGCAGACCCAACGCGCCCAACGAGAAGGCGACCGGAAAGCCCAGAAGCAGGAACACCACGAGGCCCGCGAACATCAGCGGTGGGAAGATGTCGACGCTCATTGCACCGGTTTCGTGTAGTGCATGTCCATGCGCAGGCGGCCGCGCAGCCACAGGATGCGCTTGCAGATCTCCGCCAGACCCTGCAGCACCAGCAGCGCGAATCCCAGCGGCAGGGTGAGCATGGCCGGCCAGCGCACCAGGCCGCCGGCGTTGGGCGAGGTCTCGCCGCTTGCCACCCACTCGCTCAGCAGAGGCCAGGAGAGAACCACCAGCAGTCCCACGAAGGGCAGCAGGAAGAAGAGCAGGCCGAACAGATCCAGCAGGACCTGCCTGCGCGACCTCCAGCTACCGTAGAAGACGTCGACCCGGACATGCTCGTTCAGCCGCAGCACCTGCGCGGCGCCGAACATCACGCCGGCCGCGAACAGATACCACTGGACTTCGAGCCAGGCATTCGAGCTGTAGCCGGCCAGGTAGCGCACGGCCGCGTTGCCACCGCTGATGACCACGGCGGCCAGCAGCGCCCACTTCGCCAGCTCGCCGAAGAAGTCGGTGATGCGGTCGATGGCGCGCACCCATGCATAGGGCTGGTCAGCGTCCCGCGTCGCCTGGTTCATGAAGTTGCTCGCTTGCGGCCGTCGCGGGTCACTGGGCCTTCGTCACCGCGGCGGCGGTGTAGTTGTCGAGCTCCGCCTCGGTCACCCGGAACCAGCTGGCCTGGTCGCGGCGCACTTTCCGCCACTGCGGCAGCACGGCCTTGAAGTCAGGATTCTTCTCGGCCAGTTCGTCCATGAGCTCCGACGAGGCCTTGAACGCCGCGTCCATGACCGACTTGGGAAAGTAGGCGAGCTTTGCCCCCTGCCCGATCAGCCGCTTGAGCGCCTCCGGGTTGCGCCAGTCGTAATCGGCGAGCATCTTGAGCGTCTGCTCGTTGGCGGCGCACTCGAATGCAGCCTTGTAGGCCGGGGGCAGCGCGTTCCAGGCGTTGGCGTTCACCATCGTGGTGATCGATGCGCTGCCCTCCCACCAGCCCGGAGCGTAGTAGTAGTGCGCCACCTTGTGCAGGCCCAGCTTGGCGTCGTCGTAGGGGCCGATCCATTCGGCCGCGTCGATCGTGCCCTTTTCCAGCGACGGGTAGATGTCGGCCGCCGGGATCTGCTGCGGAACAGCGCCCAGCTTGGCGAGCACCATGCCGCCGATGCCGCCGATGCGCATCTTCAACCCCTGCAAGTCGGCAACCGACTTGATCTCCTTGCGGTAGAACCCGCCCATCTGGACGCCGACGTTGCCGCAGACGAGGTTGACGATGCCGTACTTCTTGTAGATCTCGCGCATCGCATCCATACCGCCGCCGTACTGCAACCACGCGTTGTGCTGGCGCGAGTTCAAGCCGAAGGGCAGTCCGGTGTCGAAGGCGATGGCCGTGTTCTTGCCGATGAAGGCGGAAGCGAGCACGTGGTTGCACTCCACCGTGCCGGCGCTGACGGCGTCCATGTTCTGCGCCGGCGGCACGATCTCCCCGCCCGCGAAGGCCCGGATCTCGAACTTGCCGCCGGTCAGCTGGGCGACCCGCTTGCACATCTCGTCGGCCGACCCGTAGATCGTGTCCAGGCTCTTGGGCCAACTGGTCGACATGCGCCACTTGACGGTCGGTGTCGTCTGCGCAATGGCGGGCATGGCGAGGGTTGCCACGCCGGCCACTACTGCGCTTTTGCCGAGAAAACGGCGTCGCTGCATCATCTTTTGCTCCTGTTTAAAGAGAACCTGTCTTCAGGACCTGGGGTGGCTCGGATCCGGCTTGCGCCCAATACCGAGGCTGGACGGTGGCGACAGCCGCTGCGGCGCACACCCTCGCTTCGATTCGAACGGCATGCACACGAACTGTTCGTCAACCTGGGTGCGGAGCATAGGTGCGACGTCACCCAATCACCATTAGGGTTTCCCCGATTGGTTCGTATACGAACTGTCAATTATCGTTCGTATACAAACTATTGTGGCGAATGGCTCATTGCGCGCGGCTTTCAAGGGGTCTGGTGACCGCGCCCGGGGCTTCGGCTACCCAACCCTGGAGGTATCTACACGTGACTTTTGTCGTTACCGAATCGTGCATCCGCTGCCGCTACACGGACTGCGTCGACGTCTGCCCGGTCGATTGCTTCCACGCCGGCCCGAACTTTCTGGTCATCGATCCCGAGGTGTGCATCGACTGCGGCGTGTGCGTGCCGGAGTGCCCGGCCGAGGCGATCTTCGCGGAGGCGGACGTGCCGGACGGGCAACGCGCATTCATCGCGCTGAACGCGGAGCTGGCGCAGCGCTGGCCGGTGATGGACACCCGCGAGGCGCCGCTGCCGCAGGCCGATACCTGGAAATCGGTGGGCGACAAGCTGCGGCATCTTGAGCGTTGACGAAACGGCGGCCGACACACGCCCCACGAGGACATCGATCATGCGCAAGTACCTGCACATCCACCTGGACAACCGCCACGTCGACAGCGAGGAGTTGCACGGGGAGCGAATCGTTCGCGCCGGACGGCACTTCATCGCCAGGACGCTGCTGGACGGCGATGTGGCGACCATGGACCCGTTGAGCCCGCGCAATCCGCTCATCTTTTCGGCGGGTCCGTTCGCCGGCACCAACTTCTCCAACGCCAATCGGCTCAGCGTCGGCTGCAAGAGCCCGTTGACCGGCGGCATCAAGGAGTCCAACGCCGGGGGCACTTTCGCCTTCGCGCTGGGCCAGAGCGAACTGGCGGGCTTCACTTTGCACGGCGCCGCCCCCGAGTGGACGCTGATTCGCATCACCAAGGAAGGAGCGGTCAGCTTCGAGGACGCCCAGCCCTACCTCGGGCGTGGCAACGAAGAGGTCGCGCGCATGCTGTTCGACAGATACGGCAAGAAGATCAGC
>JAMPXR010000248.1 GCA_023701085.1 Ramlibacter sp.
ACTTCGCGCAGCAAGGTCTCGCAGTGCACGGACGCGGCCTCGGCCGCGCGTTTCGCCTTGGACAGCACTTCCAGCCCGTATTGCCGCAATCCGCGGATCATCTCCTCGTAGCCGGCGGCGGACGACATTTCGATCAGCATCGTGTAGTCGTCGACGACATGCAGGAACAGCAGCCTGCTGTTCTGGCCGCTGGCCAGCCCGATCGCCTCGCGCAGGCCCCTTTCGGCGGTCGGGCTGCCGTCGACGGGAACCAGGATCCGTTGGTACATAAGTTCCTCCTTGGGCCGGATGTGCCGCGCCCGCCGAGCCGGCCGGTGCGCGGGGAATCTGCAATTCTCCCACGCGAAGCGTGCGTGCTTGAGAAATCTCAATCACCGTCCAGCCGATAGCGGCCAACATCGGGGCCGCAGAGGAAATGCAGGATGGAGACATTGCCATGACGGGTCCCAAGCCGGCCAGATACGAGCTTCGTTTCAGGCCCCTGTTCGACAACGGACGGGGCTTCGTGTTTCCCTGCGATCCGGAGGGCCGGGTCGACCTCGATGAGCTGAGCGAGCACGCACGGATCAATTACCTCTATGCCCGCGCGGTGGTGGGCCGCGAGCTGGCTGAGCCGGCGGTGCAGCCCGGCATTCCGCGCTGAGGTGCCGCGCCCCCCACCCGCCGCCGCCGCCGCCGTCGCGGCCCCTCATAAGCTCCACGCATGGCGGCGCTGACGCCCTAACATCCGGTTGACTGACAGGGTCCGCGGGTGCATCGTCTCGTCCGAACCGCGAAGGAGCCATCATGCTCATCGGCGTGCCCAAGGAGATCAAGAATCACGAATACCGCGCGGGGCTGACGCCGTCGAGCGTGCGCGAGCTGGCCGCCCGCGGACACGAGGTGCTCATCGAAGCCTCGCTGGGCTGGGCGATCGGCGAGACCGATGACCGGTACCAGGCCGCCGGGGCCCGCATCGCCGCGACGCCGCAGGAAATCTTCGACAGCGCCGACCTGCTCATCAAGGTCAAGGAACCGCAGCCGCAGGAGTGTCGCCTGCTGCGCCGCGGCCAGGTCCTGTTCACCTACCTGCACCTGGCGCCCGATCCGCAGCAGGCGGCGGCGCTGCTCGAATCGGGCGCGGTGTGCATCGCCTACGAAACGGTCACGTCCGAGGCAGGCGGCCTGCCGCTGCTGACGCCGATGAGCGAGGTGGCGGGACGCATGTCCATCCAGGCCGGCGCGACGCACCTGGAGATGTCCAACGGCGGCATGGGCCTGCTGCTGGGCGGCGTGCCGGGCGTGGCCCCGGCGCACGTGGCGATCCTGGGCGCCGGCGTCGTCGGCACCCATGCGCTGCAAATGGCGGTCGGCGCCGGCGCGCGCGTCACCGTGCTGGACCGCGACCTCGACCGCCTGCGCCAGGTGGATTTCGCCTATGGCAACCGGGTCTGCACGCAGTACTCGAGCGCGCACGCGGTCGAGAGGGCCGTGCTGTCGGCCGACCTGGTGATAGGCGCCGTGCTGGTGCCGGGCGCCTCGACGCCCAAGCTGGTGACGCGGGAGATGGTGGGCCGCATGAAACGCGGCGCCGTGATGGTGGACGTGGCCATCGACCAGGGCGGCTGCTTCGAAACCTCGCGGCCGACCACCCATGCCGCACCCACCTACCTGGTGGACGGCGTCGTTCACTACTGCGTGGCCAACATGCCGGGCGCGGTCGCGCGCACCTCGACCTTCGCGCTGAACAACGCCACCTTGCCGCATGCGATCGCGCTGGCGGACAAGGGATGGAAGCGCGCGCTGGCGGACGACGTGCACCTGCGCCACGGACTCAACGTCTGCCTGGGCGAGATCACGCACGAGGCGGTCGCGCGGGATCTGGGTTACGTCTGGCGCGATCCCGCCGCGCTGCTGGGCTGAACGCGCTGCGAGGCCGAAGCGCGCGGCAGGAGCGCCTTCTGCCGCGGCGGGCGCTCAGTGCACGCGCACCTCGAAGCGGTCCTTCAGTCCTTCCAGGTCGGTGATGCGGATATGGCGCTTGTCCACCTCCAGCAGGCGCTGCTGCTGGAACGCGGTGAATGTCCGGCTGACGGTCTCCAGCGTCATGCCCAGGTAGCTGCCGATCTCCGCGCGGCTCATGCGCAGGTGGAACTCCCGGTCCGAATAGCCGCGCGCGCCGAAGCGCTGCGACAGATTCAGCACGAAGGCGGCCAGCCGCTCCTCGGCGTTCATGCTGCCCAGGAGCATCATCAGCTTGCCTTCACGCAGGATCTCGCGGCTCATGAGCCGGCTGATCACGTGCTGCATCACGCTGGCGCCGCCGGACAGGCTCGTCAGGTGGGCGTACGGGATGGCGCAGACCTCCGTGTCCTCCAGCGCGGTGGTGGCGCTGGCGTGCCGCCCCTGGGCCACGCCATCGAGGCCGACCAGTTCGCCGGCGATGTGAAAGCCGCTCACCTGCTCACGCCCATCGGCCAGCATCAGGCTGGACTTCAGCGTGCCGCTGCGCACCGCGTGGATGAACTGGAAGCGGTCGCCCTCGCGGTACAGGGTCTCGCCGGCCTTCACCTTGCGCCGGGCGAACCTCATGCTGTCCAGCCGGTCCAGGTCCGCGCCGGCCATGCCGCACGGCAGGCACAGGTCGCGCAAGTGGCAGCTGGAGCACTGCGTCTTCGATGCCGTGGCGGGCGGCGGCGGCGCATCTTCGCGCAGGACACGGACCGGGGCGACGGCGGGAAGGGAAACGGCGGGCATGGTTCTCTCCAGTTGCGAACTGCGGTCGTCAAGAGCCGTGCCGGGCGGCATCCGCCAGCGCCGGCACGAGTTGGTCGAATTCCGATGTCTTGTCGAGAAAGCACCGGGCGCCTTCGGCGAGGTAGCGCTTGCGATAGGCGGCATCGGACTCGTTGCTGAAAACGATGAAGGCAATGCTGGGCGCGACCTCCCGCACGGCGCGCAGCACCTCCAGCCCCGCGCCGTCGCGCAGCTGCACGTCCAGCACCACGGCGTCGGGGCGCGCAGCCAGGATGCCGTGGATCGACTCGGCCGCCGAATTCGCCTGCCCGATCACGTCCATGCCGTTGTCGGCCAGCATCGCGGCCACCCGGGCGCGCACCAGGTCGGAACCGTCGGCGAGGAAAATCTTGACGGGAACGTTGTTGCGGGCCATGTCGCTACTGTGCCCGCGGTGCGCGCGGCGCGACATCGGCGCCGGCTGACTGAGGGCCTCGGCGGAGTCCGATTTGGCGTTTCCTTCCGGCTGACGGGCCCTAGGAATCGTCCGAGCCGTGAGAAGATGGGCCGCGCACCGACGCGCGCCATCCGATGCGCGCCACCGCCATGACGCAGACCACGACTTCATCGACGCCGCAGCACACCCTGGTCGCGGCCCTGGCGCGCGCCCTGGGCGCCCAGCTCATCGAGACCCATATCTCCTGGGTGCTGCTCACCGCGGACCACGCCTACAAGCTGAAAAAGCCGGTGCGCCTGCCGTTCCTCGACTACGGGACGCTGCAGGCGCGACGGCATTTCTGCGAGGAGGAAGTGCGCCTGAACCGGCGGCTCGCCCCCTCGATCTATCTGGGCGTGACGCGCATCACGGGCACGCCCGCCGCGCCCGGCCTGGACGGGCCCGGCCCCGTGCTGGAGTACGCCGTGCGCATGCGCCGCTTCCCGCCCGGCGCGCTGTTCGGCGAGCGGCTGGCGGCCGGCACGCTGACCGGCGCCGACGTCGACCATCTGGCGGCGCTGCTGGCCGATTTCCACGGTGATGCCGCTCGCATCGAACCCGGCGCGGGTCTGGCCGGCGCCGACAGCCGCCGCGCCGCCGCGCGGGCGGCGCTGGAGGGCGCCGGGTCCGCCGCCCGGCCGCAGGAGCGCGCGCGATTGCAGGCTTGGCTGGACACGCAGGCCACGGCGCTGGCGCCCTTGTGGGCCGCGCGGCTGGCCGGCGGTCATGTGCGCGAATGTCATGGCGACCTGCACCTGGACAACGTCGTCGGCCTGGACGGCCGGGTGGCTGCCTTCGACTGCATCGAGTTCGCGCCCGCGCTGCGCTGGATCGACGTCCTGGACGACATCGCCTTCACGGTGATGGATTTCGGCGCGCGCGGCCGGCGCGATTTCGCGTTCCGGCTGCTGAACGCATGGCTGGATCGCACGGGCGAGCACGATGGCGTGCCGGCGCTGCGCTTCGCGATCGTCTACCGCGCCCTGGTGCGCGCCCAGGTGGCGCGCCTGCGCGGCGCCGGGCACGAGGGCGCGGCGCGCCGCTACCTGGAGTGCGCCCTGTCGTGGACGGCGCCCGCGCCGGCGCAGCTGTTCATCACGCACGGCTTGCCGGGATCGGGCAAGACCTTCCAGTCGCAGCGCCTGCTGGAACGCGAGGGCGCGATCCGGCTGCGCTCGGACGTCGAACGCAAACGGCTGTTCGGGCTGGGCATGCTGGAAGATTCCGGCGCGAGGGGCCTGGACCTGTACAACGAAGCGGCGACGGCGCGCACCTACGACCGTCTGTTCGCGGCCGCGAGTCTTGCACTGGCCGCCGGCCATCCCGTCGTGCTGGACGCCGCATTCCTGCGGCGCGACGAGCGCTCGCGCGCCCGCGCGCTGGCCCACGAGCTCGGCGTGCCCTTCTTCATCCTGGACTGCGCCGCGCCGCTGCCGGTGCTGCGCGAGCGGCTGCTGGCCCGCCAAGGCGATGCCTCCGAGGCCGATGTCGCGGTGCTGGAGAAATTGCGCGAAGCGGCGCAGCCCCTGGAGCCGGACGAACTGGCGCTGGTCCGCAAGTCCGGCGAGC
>JAMPXR010000249.1 GCA_023701085.1 Ramlibacter sp.
ATCGCCGTAGAGTTTTGCGCGCCAGAACAGCGCGAAATACATCAGCGAGCTGATGATCGCGAGCGGCCAGCCCCAGTGGATCTCGCGGATGTTGCAGCCCACCATCGCCAGCGCGATGACGACGGCCGCGATCTCGAGCCAGCTGGTGGGCGAACCCCCGAGGGTGAACGCCGGCGTGAAGAACAATTCCAACATCGATCGGGAAGGCGACGGCGGCGCGGCCGGTGCTATCGGCCCGTCTGCACGTAGATTTCGTTCGGCTTGACCATCCCGAGTTCCATCCGGGCCCGCTCCTCCACCATCTCCAGTCCTTCCTTCAGGTCGCGCACTTCCGAGGCCAGCTGCTCGTTGGCCTGCTGCGCCCGCGCGTTGGCGGCCTTTTGCTCATCGAGCTTGTGCTGCATGGCCGCCACGTTGCCCACGCTGCCCCGGCCGAACCACAGCTGCGCGTGAAATGCCAGCAGCAGCGCGACCAGGACGGCGGAGACGAGGCGCTTGCCCAAGGGGCCTTGCCTATCTCAGGTTGTAGAACGCGGCGCGGCCCGGGTAGCTGGCGATGTCGCCCAGGTCCTCCTCGATGCGCAGCAGCTGGTTGTACTTGGCGATGCGGTCCGAGCGCGAGAGCGACCCGGTCTTGATCTGGCCGGCGTTGGTGCCCACCGCGATGTCGGCGATCGTCGAATCCTCGGTCTCGCCCGAGCGGTGGCTGATGACGGACGTATAGCCGGCGCGCTTGGCCATCTCGATCGCCGCGAAGGTCTCCGTGAGCGTGCCGATCTGGTTGATCTTGATGAGGATCGAGTTGGCGATGCGCTTTTCGATGCCTTCCTTCAGGATCGCGGTGTTGGTGACGAACAGGTCGTCGCCCACCAGCTGCACGCGGCTGCCCAGGCGCTCGGTCAGGGTCTTCCAGCCGTCCCAGTCGGACTCGCCCATGCCGTCCTCGATGCTGATGATGGGGTATTTGTCCGCCCAGCCCGCCAGCATGTCGGTCCACTGGCCGGCGTCGAGCGACAGGCCCTCGGCCTGCAGCAGGTACTGGCCGTCCTTGTGGAACTCGCTCGCCGCGCAGTCCAGCCCCAGGGCGACCTGCTCGCCCGGCCGGTAGCCGGCCGCTTCGATGGCCTGCAGGATCATCTGGATCGCCGCCTCGTGGTTCGCCACGTTCGGGGCGAACCCGCCTTCGTCGCCGACGGCCACGCTCATGCCCTTGTCGTGGATGATCTTCTTGAGCGCGTGGAACACTTCGGCGCCGTAGCGCACGGCCTCGCGCAAGCTTGGCGCGCCCACCGGAATGATCATCAGCTCCTGCAGGTCCAGGTTGTTGTTGGCGTGGGCGCCGCCGTTGACCACGTTCATCATCGGCACCGGCAGCTGCATGCCGCCCATGCCGCCGAAGTAGCGGTACAGCGGCAGGCCCGATTCCTCGGCCGCGGCGCGCGCGACCGCCATGGACACCGCCAGGGTCGCGTTGGCGCCCAGCCGGTTCTTGTTGCCGGTGCCGTCCAGGTCGATCAGGGTCTTGTCCAGGAAGGCCTGCTCGGAAGCGTCCAGCCCCAGCACCGCCTCGGAGATCTCGGTGTTGATGTGCTCCACCGCCTTGAGCACGCCCTTGCCGCCGTAGCGGCTCTTGTCGCCGTCGCGCAGCTCGATGGCCTCGCGCGAGCCGGTCGAGGCGCCCGAGGGCACGGCGGCGCGCCCCATGGTGCCCGATTCCAGCAGCACGTCGCATTCGACGGTGGGGTTGCCGCGCGAGTCCAGGATCTCGCGTCCGACGATGTCAACGATGGCGCTCATTGCTTTCCTTTGTCAATTCAAATTCAGGTGGATGCCGGTTTGGGCGGGCAGAAGGCCTGTGGCGCGATGTGCGTGGCGTTTGCCATGGTGCTCGTCGTCACGGCAAAGAACAGCGCATACCCGGCCAGCGCGACCGAAAGATAAAAAAATACATGCCGGCGCAGTTCGGATGTTATCGCCTTGGCCGACCAGGCCAGCGACGCCGCCCCGAACAGGTATGCCATGAGCGGCAGCATGAAGCGGGTTTCCATGGCGCCGGGAATGGCCAGCAGCGCCGGCAGCGGATATCCTCGGATCGAGTGCTCGGGCGCCGGGCTTCAGCGGGCTCGCGTCCGTGGCCGCCACTATTGTCCTTCGACCACGATCATGCGCATCACCGCCGCGCCTTGCCGCGCCTCGCGCGCTTGCGCATATTCGGCCGAGTCGTAGAAGGCCCTGGCCTTTTCCGCGGACGGGAACTTGAGCATGACGACGCGCTGGGGCGCCCAGTCGCCTTCCAGCACTTCGACCTTCCCGCCCCGGATGCAGACCTGCGCCCCGTGAGCCTGCATGGCGATGGTGGAAAGCCGCTTGTACTCCTCGTACTGCGCGGGATCGGTGACGTCCACGTTGGCGATGATGTAGGCACAGCTCATGGTTTCAGGCATTGAAGTTGTCTTCGAGGTAGCCGCGCTGCTTGGTGACGGCGTCCAGCGCCAGCAGGGTTTCCAGCAGCGCCTTCATGTGCTTGAGCGGTACCGCGTTGGGTCCGTCGGACAGCGCCCTGGCGGGATCGGGGTGGGTTTCCATGAACAGCCCCGCCACCCCCACCGCGACGGCCGCCCGCGCCAGCACCGGAACCATTTCGCGGTCGCCGCCCGAGCTGGCGCCCTGGCCCCCCGGCAATTGCACCGAGTGCGTGGCGTCGAATACCACGGGCGCGCCGGATTCGCGCATGATCGCGAGCGAGCGCATGTCCGACACCAGGTTGTTGTAGCCGAAACTGGCGCCGCGCTCGCAGGCCATGAAGTTGTCCTCGGGCAGTCCCTTTTCGCGGGCGGCCGCGCGCGCCTTGTCGATCACGTTCTTCATGTCGTGCGGCGCGAGGAACTGGCCCTTCTTGATGTTGACCGGTTTGCCCGACTGCGCCGCCGCGCGGATGAAGTCGGTCTGGCGGCACAGGAAGGCCGGGGTCTGCAGCACGTCGACGACTTCGGCCACCTCCGCGATCTCGTCCTGGCTGTGCACGTCGGTGAGCACGGGCACGCCCAGCTCCTGCCTGACCTTGGCCAGGATCTGCAGGCCACGCGCCATGCCCGGGCCGCGAAAACTCGTGCCCGACGACCGGTTGGCCTTGTCGTAGCTGCTCTTGAAGATGAACGGAATGCCCAGGCCCGACGTGATCTCTTTCAGGGCGCCGGCGGTGTCCATCTGGAGCTGTTCGGACTCGACGACGCAGGGCCCGGCAATGAGGAAGAAGGGCTTGTCCAGCCCGACGTGGAAGTTGCAGAGCTTCATGGCGTCCACGCCCTCTTCAGGCGACGGCCTTCAACAGCGTCTTGCCTTCGCTCTGGTGGTCCAGGGCGGCCTTGATGAAGGAATTGAACAGCGGGTGGCCGTCCCAGGGTGTGGACTTGAACTCGGGGTGGAACTGCACGCCCATGAACCAGGGGTGGACGTCCTGCGGCAATTCGATGATTTCCGTCAGGTGTTCGCGCTGGGTGATCGCGGAGATCACGAGCCCCGCCCGGCGCAGCTCTTCCAGGTAGTTGACGTTCGCCTCGTAACGGTGGCGGTGCCGCTCTGTGACCACGTCACCATAGATCTGATGCGCCAGCGTGCCCTTGGCGATGTCCGAGCTTTGGGCGCCCAGGCGCATCGTGCCGCCCAGGTCCGAGTGCTCGTCGCGCGTCTTGATGGTGCCGTCCGCGTCCTTCCATTCGGTGATCAGGGCGATCACGGGATGGGGTGTCGCGGGCTCGAATTCCGTGCTGTTGGCGTCCGCCATGCCGGCCACGTGGCGCGCGTACTCGATGGTGGCGACCTGCATGCCCAGGCAGATGCCCAGGTAGGGCACCTTGTTCTCGCGCGCGAAGCGCGCCGCCGCGACCTTGCCCTCGATGCCGCGCTTGCCGAACCCGCCCGGCACCAGCACCGCGTCGAACTTGGCGAGCTTGGGCACGCTGTCGGGCGTGATGGTTTCCGAGTCCACGTAGTCGATCTTCACGCGCACATGGTTCTTCATGCCGGCGTGCCTCAGGGCCTCGTTCAGCGACTTGTAGCTGTCGGACAGGTCGACGTATTTGCCGACCATCGCGATGCTCACCTCGCCCTGCGGGTGCTCGGTCTCGTACACCAGCTCGTCCCAGCGCTTCAGGCTGGCCGGCGGCGTGTTCAGGCGCAGCTTGTCGCAGATCAGGCCGTCCAGCCCCTGCTCGTGGAGCATGCGCGGCACCTTGTAGATCGTGTTGACGTCCCACATGGAGATCACGCCCCACTCGGGCACGTTCGTGAACAGCGATATCTTGCCGCGCTCTTCCTCGGGAATCTTGCGGTCCGCGCGGCACAGCAGCGCATCGGCCGAGATGCCGATCTCGCGCAGCTTCTGCACCGTGTGCTGGGTCGGCTTGGTCTTGAGCTCCCCGGCGGCGGCGATCCAGGGCACATAGGTCAGGTGCACGAACGCCGTCTGGTTGGCGCCCATGCGCAGGCTCATCTGGCGCGCCGCCTCCAGGAAGGGCAGGGATTCGATGTCGCCCACGGTGCCGCCGATCTCCACGATCGCGACGTCGGCCGCGTCCGGTTCGCCCACGCGCGCGCCGCGCTTGATGAATTCCTGGATCTCGTTGGTGATGTGCGGGATCACCTGCACGGTCTTGCCCAGGTAGTCGCCGCGCCGCTCCTTTTCCAGCACCGACTGGTAGATCCGGCCCGTGGTGAAGTTGTTGACCTTGCCCATGCGGGTGGTCACGAAGCGCTCGTAATGGCCCAGATCCAG
>JAMPXR010000250.1 GCA_023701085.1 Ramlibacter sp.
GGGGTGCGAGCCGCTGCCGCCGGTCCATGATCCGATCCAGGCACGCTTTCGCCTGTTCGATGCGATGAGCGGCTTCTGGAAGCGGGCGGCAGCGGACCGGCCGACGCTGCTGATTCTGGACAACCTGCATTGGGCCGACGCGTCGTCGCTGCGCCTGCTGGAATTCCTGGCGCCCGACCTGGCGTCCAGCCCCATGCTGGTGCTCATCACGTACCGCGAGATGGAGCTGTCGCGCCAGCATCCCTTGTCGGGCACGCTGGGGGAACTGTCGCGCCAGCACGGCTTCGAGCGACTGCGGCTGACGGGCCTGAGCCACGACGAAACCGCGCTGATGATGACGCTGGCCGGCGGCGGCGCCTCGGTGGCCCCCGCCCTGGTGGACGCGATCCACAGTCAGACCGAGGGCAATCCGCTGTTCGTCGCCGAAATGACGCGGCTGTTGATCCAGGAAGGCATGCTGGGCGGAACGCAGCGCGGGTCCTGGCCGCCGGACCGCGACGCCGCGCTGCACCGGATTCCCGAGGGCATCCGGGAGGTCATCGGCCGCCGCCTGAACCGCCTGTCGCCCGCGACCAACCAGCTGCTCGCGGCGGCGGCGATGATAGGCCGGACCTTCGATGCGAGCCTGCTGCCGCGCCTGCTGGACGGCGTCGACGAGGACGCCTGCGCGGACGCGCTGGAGGAGGCCGTGCTGGCGGGCATCGTCGAGTGCCTGCCGGGAGCGGGCCGCTATCACTTCGCCCACGCCCTGTTTCGCGAGACCCTGTACGACGAAATCGCGCCGCCGCGGCGCAGCCGCATGCACCTGAAGGTGGCGCAGGCGCTGGAGCAGGCGCAGGGGGGCGACCCGGCGCAGCGGCTGCCAGCCCTGGCGCACCACTACTGGGCGGCATTGCCGGGCGGCGACGCGCAGCGCGCGGCGGACTATGCGCGCCGTGCCGGCGAACAGTCGGGCCGGCTGCTCGCCCACGAGGAAGCCGCCCGCTATTACGGGCTCGCGCTGCAGGCCCTGGACGCCGGCGGCCTCGGCCCGGCGCCCCTGCGCTGCGAGCTGCTCAGCGCGCTGGGCGAGGCCCACACGCGGGCCGGTGAATACCTGCTGGCGCAGGAAGCGTTCGAACGGGCGGCGCGCGCCGCGTTGCGTGCCGGCTTGCCGGGGCAACTTGCCCGCGCCGCGCTGGGCTACGAGACCGCGACCTGGTGTCCGGGCATGCCGGGCATCGCGGCGGCCCGCCTGCTGCGCGAGGCGCTGAACGCGGCGCCCACCGACGACCTGCCGACCACCGCGCGGCTGCTCAGCGCCCTGGCGCGGGCGCTGATCTTCAGCGGCGAAGAAGTGCAGGCGATGAAGGTGCACGAGCAGGCGCTCGCCATCGCCCGCCGCGCGGGCGATCCATTGATTCTGGCGTCGACCCTGGTGGCCGGGTTGACGGCGCGCTGGCAGCACGACCGCGTGTCGGAGCGAGTCGCCGACGCGGCCGAGGCGGTCGAGCTCGCCGCCGCCGCGGGCCACCGGTCGCTGACCTTGGAGGCCGCCGCATGGCGCCTGTTCGACGCCTTCGAAGCGGGCGACATCGCCGGCTGGCGTGCGCAGATGGAGGAGTACGAGCGCGGCGTGGACGAATTGCGCGAACAGTTCCTGCGCTACGTCGCCGCCTCGTCACGCACCATGCACGCGCTGTTCGAAGGACGATTCGACGACGCCGAGCGCTTGTCGCGCCGCACGCTGGAGATCGGGGACCGCATGCCCGGGCTGGACGCCGCCGGCGTGTACGGCGTGCAGATGTTCACGCTGCGCCGCGAACAGGGGCGGCTGGACGAGGTCGCGCTTCTGGTGGACCGCTTCGTGCGGGACAACCCACAGGGCAAGGTCTGGCGTCCCGGCCTCGCGCTCATCTATGTCGAGCTGGGGCGGCTCGACGCGGCGCGAACCCAGTTCGAATCGCTCGCGGCCGACAGCTTCCGTGGCCTGGTGCGCGACGGCGTCTGGCTCGCCAGCGTGGCCTACCTCGCCCAGGTATGCGGCGCGCTGCGCGACGCCCGGCGCGCCGGCGACCTGTATGCCCTGCTGCGCCCGTACTCGGGCCGCAATCTGCTGGCGGGCACCTCGATCGCCTGCTTCGGCGCAGCCGACGCGTTCCTGGGCGCGCTGTGCGCGACCATGAAGCGCTGGGAAGACGCCGAGCGGCATTTCCTGGCCGCGCTCGCGATGAACGAGCGGCAGGGCGCGTGGCCGGCGCTGGCGCGCACGCGCTATCACTATGCCTGCATGCTGCTGGCGCGTCATGGCGTGGCGGCCCGCCAACTCGCCGGCAAGCTGTTGGAGGCGGCACACCGCGACGCCGATGCGCTGGGCATGCGATCGCTTGCCCGGCGCATCGCCGAAACCCAGGCGCAGGCCGCCCCGGGCGCCGCGGCGTACCCGGCCGGCCTGAGCGAGCGCGAGGCGCAGGTGCTCAGCTTCGTGGCCCAGGGCAAGAGCAACCGGCAGATCGCGCGCGAGCTGTTCGTCAGCCCCAACACGGTGGCCAACCATGTGCGCAGCATCCTGGGCAAGACCCATTCGAGCAACCGCACCGAAGCCGCCGCTTTCGCGATCAGGCACTCGATGCAGTTGCGTGGCGGCGCGGGCCGCGACGAAGGCTGATCCCGAGCAGCCATCGCCGCCGGCGCCGCGGGCGTGGCGCTACGTCACGCGGCGCCGAGCTGGTGCACGAAAGCCAGCCGCTGCGAGGGCGCGAAGCCCATGGACTGGAAGAATCCCAGCAGCGCCAGGTCCGACGCCTTCACGACGGTTTCCACGCGTTCGACCTGCAAGGCCGACAGGTTGGCGAACAGCTGGCGCAGCAGCGCCTGGCCGAATCCGCGGTGCGCGTACTCCGGATCGATGCCGATGGTGTCCACCACCGCCACCGGTTCGGTGCGTCCGAAGTCGCCGAGGTCGGCCCGCGCCATCACGAAGCCGATGACGGCGCCATCGAAGCGCGCCGCCAGCGACACACGGATCGCCGACAGCTCCATCGCCTCGGCCAGCCGGCTGCCGATGTAGCTGCCGCGGTCGCGTCCGGTGATCGCGTGATCGATGCGGACGATCTCCTGCAGATCCTCGGACTTCATGGGACGCACTTCCGGCCGCTCGAGCGCCAGGCGCTCGTTGTCGTTGGCCTGGGGCGCGCCGAAGTCGATCTCGCCGCCCGGGCCGTGCCCGGCCGGAATCGTCAGGGCGTTGTCGCCCAGCGGCGCCGGCGCGATCTCGTCCAGCCCGAGGTCCAGGATGTAACTGGGCGCGAGCTTGAAGCCCATCGCGGCGAGCCAGCCCATCATGCCGGCGCCCTGCCAGCCGACGGAGGTGCGCACGTCGCGGATGCCGCGGCGCAGCGCCCACTCCGACAGCGCCTGGAACAGGCGCGCGCCGCTGCCGTGGCCGCGGGCATCGGGTCGCACGCCGACCATCTCGAGGCGCAGCGCGGGCTCGGCCCGCCCGAATTCGCCCTCGAGCACCCGCGCCAGGATGTAGCCGGCCAGGCCCTTGGCGTCGCACGCCGCGAACTGCGCGTGCAAGGCCGGCTCACGCAGCGCCGACGCCAGCCGGCGCTCGATGTAGTTGCGGCGCCAGCGGCCCTCGATGGCCGCGTCGATCGCGACCACGGCCGGAAGGTCGTCGCGTGTCAGCGCGCGGATGGTGAGCTTCTGCTCGGCGGCGGTTACGGGCATGGTGGTGTGCTCCTGTGTCCAATCAATCGGCGGTATAGGCGAAGGCCAGTTCCCGGTCGGCCTCTTCATCGAGCAGGTCGTCGAGCAGCGGCAGCAGCGCCATGGTTTCCTTCTGGATGTGCGAGACCTCGCGCTCGATCATCTCCATCGAACTGCGCTTCAGCGTGGCCCAGGCGGCCTCGTCGATGCTGCCGGCGGCGGCGGCCCGCGACAAGGGCAGCAGTTCGGCCGCGACTTCGCGGATGGCCCCGTGCTCCTCCACCAGCAGCGCGGCCATGTCGCCGTCACCGTGTTCCGCCATGCGGGGAAAGAGCGACTCCTCCTCGAAGCGGAAATGGCGCTCCACGTCCTGCTCGAGCGCGTGCGCGAACTGCCCGAACAGCCCCGCCAGCGCGGGATCGAAGCGGGACGTGCGCGCCAGCGCCTGCTCGAGCTTGCCGAGCAGGCCCATCATGTTCAGGTGCTCGTCGTGGAGCATGCGGCTGACCTGTCGCTGGAAATTCATCGTATGTTCACCCAATGGTAGTCGAGTACCAGATTAACAGCCCGGCCTGTAACCGCTTTGAGCTAGCTCAAGCCGGGCTCACTCGCGGGCCGCGGCGGCGACCCCCAGCCAGCGATTGAGCAGGGCCGGGTCGGCCGCGAGCGCTTCGCTGGGCCCCAGATGCACCACCCGCCCGCGCTCCAGGACGACGGCGTCCTGCGTGATCGGCAGGATCTGCTGGGCGTGCTGTTCGACCAGGATCACGGCGATGCTGCCTTCGCGCACCATGGCGGCGATGATGGCGAGCAGTTCCTTGACGATCAGCGGCGCCAGCCCTTCGAGCGGCTCGTCCAGCAGCAGCAGCCTCGGGTTGAGCATCAGCGCGCGGGCGATCGCGAGCATCTGCAGCTCGCCCCCCGACATCTGGTTGCCCATGCTCGCGCGCTTTTCGCTCAGGCGGGGAAAGGTCGCATAGACCTTGCGCAGGTCCCACGGCCCGGGCCGCGCCACCACCGTCAGATTCTCTTCGGCGGTGAGCGAGGCGAAGATGTCGCGCTCCTGCGGAACCCA
>JAMPXR010000251.1 GCA_023701085.1 Ramlibacter sp.
AAGGTGCTCTACACCATTGCGCCGAACAGGCGTCTGTCGGAAGCCGTGACCATCATGACCGAGCAGGATGTCGGTTCGCTCGTCGTGTTCGCTCACGGGCAGATGGTCGGTCTGCTCACGTTCCGTGAGGTCCTTCAGGCGGTACACAAGAGTGGGGGCGGCTGGGAGTCGCTGGCGGTCGAGGAGGCGATGCTGAAGGCCCCGTTGACGGCGGCGCCCGCGATGGAAATGGACGAGTTGCGCCGCTTGATGGTTGATCGGCACCAGCGTTACCTGCCTGTGATGGACGGAAACACGCTGCTCGGCGTCGTCAGTTTCCATGACGTGGCCAAGGCGGTGCTTGAAGAGCAGAGTTTCGAGAACCGCATGCTCAAGAATTACATCCGCAACTGGCCCGCCGAAGAGGGTGAGAGCTGAGCCTTTAGCTGGAGATGCCTGACGGCCGAGCAGGTCGGAAGGCGGCGCGGGGCCGCGCGAGCGCGGACACCTCGGCGGAATCGACGCCTGCGTCAGACGGGCGAGATTCGGGTTGGAATCCGGCGGCGCTCCGGCAGGAGCCCGCCGCAACGCCTCGGGAGGGCGGAGCCGGACGCGCTTGCAGTCCGTCCGGCGAGTTTTCCAACACACGGAGGAGACTAGCGTGGAAAAAATCTGGCTGAATAGCTACCCGCCCGGCATTCCTGCAGAAATCGACATCAACGAATTCCGCTCGATCGGCGATCTGTTCGAGCAGGGCGTGCGCAAGTTCGGCGAGCGGACCGCCTACATCTGCATGGGCAAGGCCCTGACGTATGCGGAGCTCGACACCTTGTCGGCGCGCTTTGCGGCTTATCTGCAGGGCGAACTGAAGTTGGCGCCCGGTGCGCGCGTCGCCTTGATGATGCCGAACGTGCTGCAGTACCCGGTGGCGATGTTCGGCGTGCTGCGAGCGGGCTACACCGTCGTCAACGTCAATCCGCTCTATACCGCGCGCGAACTCGAGCATCAGTTGCGCGATGCCGGTGCGGATGTGGTCGTGATCCTGGAGAACTTCGCCCACACGCTGGAGATGGTCGTGCAGCATCTGCCGGTCCGGCATGTGGTGGTGACCAGTCTCGGCGAAATGCTGGGTTTCCCGAAAGGCGCGCTGGTCAACTTCGTTGTCCGGAGGGTGAAGAAAATGGTGCCGCCGTGGCGTTTGCCGGGGGCGGTCCGATTTTCCGACGCGATTGCAGCGGGCGCGCGCCACGCGCTGGTGTCGCCCGCCACCGGTCATGACGACATCGCCTACCTGCAATACACCGGCGGGACGACTGGGGTGGCCAAGGGGGCGATCCTCACTCACGGCAACATCATCGCCAATCTGCAGCAGGCGCATGCGTGGATCAAACCCCATCTGCGCGAGCGCGACGAAGTCATCATCACAGCGCTGCCCCTGTATCACATCTTCTCGCTGACGGCGAATTGCCTGACTTTTTTCAAGGTCGGCGCGACCAACGTGCTGATCACCAATCCGCGCGATATTCCTGGCTTCGTCAAGGAGTTGGGCAAGTACCGTTTCACCGCCATCACGGGCGTCAATACCCTGTTCAATGCGCTGCTGAACAATCCTGAGTTCGCAAAACTCGATTTTTCGGCGTTGCACATCACGCTGGGCGGCGGCATGGCAGTACAGCAGGCCGTTGCCGAGCGGTGGAAGAAGGTGACCGGCGTGCCCCTGATCGAGGCCTACGGCCTGACCGAGACCTCGCCGGCGGTGGCGATCAATCCGCTCGATCTGGCGGAATTCAATCATTCCATCGGTCTTCCTGTTTCCTCCACCGAAATCAGCATTCGCGACGACGATGGCGTCGAGCAGCCGGTCGGTCAGCGTGGTGAATTGTGCGTGCGTGGGCCGCAGGTGACGCGGGGCTACTGGAACCGCCCGGAGGACACCGCCCGTGCCTTCACCCATGACGGCTTCCTGCGCACGGGTGACATCGCGGTCATCGACGCGACGGGCTATATCCGCATCGTCGACCGCAAGAAGGACATGATCCTGGTGTCGGGCTTCAACGTGTATCCGAACGAGGTCGAGGATGTCGTCGCCAGCCATCCCGGGGTGCTCGAGGTGGCGGCAGTCGGGGTCCCCGACGAGCGGAGCGGCGAAGCGGTCAAGGTCTTTGTCGTCAGGAAGGATCCGGCGCTGACGGAGCCCGATCTGATCGCCTATTGCCGAGAGAACCTCACGGCCTACAAGGTGCCGCACCGCGTCGAGTTCCGTGAGTCGCTGCCCAAGACCAATGTCGGCAAGATTCTGCGCCGTGCCTTGCGCGACGGCGACGGGGTGACGGGGTGAAGCGCGCATGAAAAGCGCTTGTTTTTCCGTTGCGGCTGTGATTAGATCGGCGCCCTGAACTGCTTGGTCCTGCAATGTCCCGTTTCGCATTCGCTTCCTTCGTAGCCCTGTCCGTACGCGTAGTAGTAGGCGTAGGCAGTCGCGCGTCGTAGCGGATAAGGGTACAAGCAGCTTAAACAGAATCCCGAAACCCCCGCCGGCGCGAAATGCCGGCGGGGGTTTTGCTTTTTGCGCCGCCGGAAATCCAGCTCCGGAACTGATCCGAGGAGAAAACGATGAAGCAGATGACCGGCGCAGACCTGATCGTGCGCCTGCTGGAACGACAGGGTGTGCGTACCATCGCCGGCATTCCCGGCGGCGCCATCCTGCCGCTTTACGATGCGCTGTCCCGCAGCGAGAAGATCGAACACGTGCTGGCGCGCCACGAGCAGGGCGCTGGCTTCATGGCGCAGGGCATGGCCCGGGTCTCGGGGCGGCCCGAGGTCTGCTTCGCGTCGAGTGGTCCGGGCGCGACCAACCTGGTCACCGCCATTGCCGATGCCCAGCTGGATTCGATCCCGCTGGTGGCGATTACCGGCCAGGTGCCGCTGTCCATGATCGGCACCGACGCCTTCCAGGAAGTCGACATCTACGGCATGACCGTGCCGATCACCAAGCACAACTTCCTTGTCCGCTCGGCGGCCGAATTGCTGAAGGTCATTCCCGATGCCTTCCGCATCGCCATGTCCGGCCGACCGGGTCCGGTGCTGGTCGATGTGCCCAAGGATGTGCAGAACCAGCTGGTCGAGTTCGAGGACTTTCCGGCGCCGGCCGAGGCCGATGCGGTGCCGCCACTGGATTTTGCGGCGATCGAGCGGGCCGCGACGATGATCAATGAAGCCAGTCAGCCGGTGCTCTATCTCGGCGGCGGTGTCATCCATTCCGGTGCCGCGGCCCAGGCGGTGACGCTGGCCGAGCAGGCTGGCTTGCCGACCACGATGACGCTGATGGCGCTGGGTGCGATGCCGATCGATCATCCGCTGTCCGTCGGCATGCTGGGCATGCACGGCGCGCGCTACACCAACTTCGTGCTGGAAGAGTCCGACCTGCTGATTTGCGTCGGTGCCCGCTTCGACGACCGTGCCATCGGACGCGCCGCGCAGTTCTGTCCCAACGCCAAGATCATTCACATCGACGTCGACCCGTCCGAGCTGCACAAGATCAAGACCGCGCACGTGGCGATCAACGGCGACGTTGGCGCGGTGCTCGATGCGCTGCTGCCACGGGTGAAGGTGCAGTTGCGCAAGCGCTGGCTGTCGCACGTGGAGAGCCTGAAGAGCCGCTTCCCGATGCAGATGCCGGATCTCGACGATGCGCGCAGCCACTACGGCCTGATCCACGCGGTCGCTGCCGCGCTCGACGACGAGGCAGTCATCACCACCGACGTTGGCCAGCACCAGATGTGGGTGGCGCAGGCCTATCCCTTCCGCCGGCCGCGCCAGTGGCTCACGTCCGGTGGCTTGGGCACCATGGGCTTCGGCATGCCGGTGGCGATCGGCGCGGCGCTGGCGGCGCCCGAGCGCACCGTGGTGTGCTTCTCGGGGGATGGCAGCCTGCAGATGAACATCCAGGAGTTCGCCACGCTGGCCGAGCTCGGCCTCAACGTGAAGGTCGTGCTGATGAACAACAACTCGCTCGGCCTGGTGTACCAGCAGCAGAACCTGTTCTACGGCAAGCGGGTGTTCGCTTCGAAGTACCGTGGCGGGCCGGACTTCTGCCGCATCGCGGAAGGCTTCGGCATCGCGGCGGTGGATCTCGATGCCGCGGAGAATCCGCGCGCGGCGCTCGCCCAGGCGCTGCAGGCGCCTGGTCCCTGCCTGATCCACGTGTCGATCGACCGTGAGCAGTTCGTGTATCCCATGGTGCCGCCGGGTGCGGCCAACACCGAGATGATCGGAGGCTGATGATGATCGAACAGGTTGCCGACCCCCTGCCGCAGGCGGGCTTCGCCAAAGTGATCCTGGAACTGGACGTGCGCAATCACCCCGGGGTGATGAGCCACATCTGCAATCTCTTTGCGCGCCGTGCGTTCAACATGGAGGGCATCCTCTGCATGCCGGTGTCCGACGGCAAGAAGAGCCGCATCTGGCTCCTGGTGTTCGAGGACCAACGGCTGGAGCAGATGTTGCGCCAACTGGAAAAGCTGGAGGACGTGCTTGCGGTACGTCGTCATGGTGCAGAGCACGAGGTGTTCGAGCGCCTGGAAGACTTCTTCCACTAAGGCGATTTGCCCGCCGCCGCGCTTCCCGCCTTGGGGAGGTACGGCGGGCGGCTGTGCTAAACTCCGCCGCCTGTCCCGGGCCGCTCGCGGCCCCAATCCGGGCCGAAACGGCCTGTATCTCGACGAGCTTCCCATGTCCGGCAACACGATAGGCACGCTGTTCTGCGTCACTTCCTTCGGTGAATCCCAT
>JAMPXR010000252.1 GCA_023701085.1 Ramlibacter sp.
ATGAAACGCTGGCTCCTCATCATCCTGGCTTCCCTGGCGCTCACGGGCTGCGGCTACAACGATTTCCAGCGACTGGACGAGCAGACCAAGTCGGCCTGGAGCGAAGTGCTCAACCAGTACCAGCGGCGCGCCGACCTCGTGCCCAACCTGGTGAACACGGTCAAGGGCGAAGCGAATTTCGAGCAGGAGACGCTCAGCAAGGTGGTGGAGGCGCGCGCCAAGGCCAGCTCCATGCAGGTGACGCCCGAAACCCTGAACAACCCCGAGGCGTTCGCCAAGTTCCAGCAGGCGCAGGGCGAGCTGTCGAGCGCGCTCAGCCGCCTGATGGTGGTGGTGGAGCGCTATCCCGACCTGAAGGCGAACCAGAGTTTCCGCGAGCTGCGGGTGCAGCTGGAAGGCACGGAAAACCGCATCACCGTGGCGCGCAACCGCTATATCCAGGCGGTGCAGCAGTACAACGTGCTGGCGCGCAGCTTTCCCACCAACCTGACGGCGATGGTGTTCAAGTACGAGCCCAAGCCCACCTTCACGGTACAGAACGAGGCGCAGATTTCCACGCCGCCGCAGGTGGACTTCGGCAAGAAATGACTTCCCCCGGAAGCGGCCCGGTCCAGCCGGTTCCGCGCTGGCCCGCGAACAGGACATGAAGCGCGCCCTGGTGTTCTTGCTGGCGCTGTGGGCGTTCTGCGCGCTCGGGCAGAACCTGCAGCCCGTCCCGCCGCTGACGGCGCGCGTGATCGACCAGACCGGCACCCTGGATGCGATCCAGCGCCAGGGCCTGGAGGACAAGCTGGCCGCCTTCGAGGCCAGCAAGGGCACGCAGATCGCTTTCCTGATCGTCGCGACCACCCAGCCCGAGGACATCGCTAGCTACGCCAACCGCGTGGGCAACGAGTGGAAGATCGGCCGACGGGACATCGGCGACGGCGTGCTGCTGGTGGTGGCCAAGAACGACCGCAAGGTTCGCATCGAAGTCGCCAAGACCCTGGAAGGCGCGATCCCCGACCTGGCCGCCAAGCTCATCATCGACGAAGCCATCACGCCCAGCTTCCGCCAGGGCGATTTCGCGGGCGGCCTGCAGGCCGCGGCCGACCGGATCATCGCGCGTGCGAGCGGCGAAGCGCTGCCCGCGCCCGAGCAGCCGGCGCAGCGCGGCGGCGACGAAGGCTTCGACTGGATGGACCTGGCCATCTTCCTGTTCATCGGCGTGCCGGTGGCGGCGCGCGCGCTCAGCGGCATCCTGGGACGCAAGCTTGGCGCGCTGGCCACGGGCGCCGGCGTCGGGACCATCGCCTTGCTGGTGACGGCCAGCATCGCGATCGCGGCCATCGCCGCACTGGTCGCGCTGTTGCTTTCCCTGGGTTCGGGCGCGCTGCCCGCCCTGGGCGGCCACCGGCGCGGCGGCTGGGGCGGCGGACCCTGGATCGGGGGCGGTGGTTCGGGCGGCGGCAGCTGGGGGAGCGGCGGCGGTGGCTGGAGCGGCGGCGGCGGCGGTGACTTCGGAGGCGGCGGCGCCTCGGGGGATTGGTGATGGCGCAGCAACGAAACCGGCCGGGACGATTCGCGCGCATGCTGCGCCATCTCTGGCTGGACGAGTCCGACACGCGCAAGGCCATTCCGCCCGAGCTGGTCGAGCGGCTGGCGCGCCGCGTGGCGGCCAGCGAACAACGGCACGCCGGCGAAATCCGCATGTATGTGGAAGCGAGCCTGCCGCTGAGCGAGTTGTGGCGGGGCGCGTCAGCGCGCGAGCGCGCGCTCGCGGTGTTCGGCAAGCTGCGCGTCTGGGACACCGAGCAGAACAACGGCGTGCTGATCTATCTGCTGCTGGCGGAACACGCGATCGAGATCGTGGCCGACCGCGGCCTGGCCGGCAAGGTGCCGCCGGATGAATGGCAGGCCATCGTCGGCCGCATGGGATCGGCGTTCCGCCAGGGGCGCTTCGAGGACGGCCTGACGCAGGCCCTGGAAGAAGTGTCCGCGCTGCTGGTCGAACATTTCCCGCGCGGCGGGGCGCCGGACGCAAACGAGTTGCCGAACGAGCCGGTGCTGGGATAGCCGCGCGCCGCTGCGATCAATCCGCGCACGCGCGCGCACGCGCACGCGAGGGTTTCGAGGCCGGGTTCACGACAGGCGCTCCACCAGCCGCGCCGCCGCCCACAGGCCGCTGTCGACCGCGCCGTCCGTCCACGGCAGACCCGCGCTGTCGCCGCACAGAAGGATCCGGCGGGCCAGCGGCAGCGTGTCGCGGTAGTGCCGCACCGCCCGCGCGCGGCCCGGTGGCGAGAGCGGCTCGGCCAGCGCCCAGCGGTGCACCTGATGCGCCACCACCGCGCCGGGGAGTTCCGGCCAGCGGGCACGCAGCCATGACAACACTTGTTGCAGCACCTTGTCGTCGGGGGATCCGGCAAGCTGCCTCGCGCTTGCATCCCCCAGCATCAGCGTCAACACCTCGGGCGCGGCGCAGGGCAACCGCGCCTGCTCCACCACCATGGACGCGACGAGGCAGTCCGGGCCCAGCAGGAAGCCATGCACCCCCTGCAGCACATCGGGCAGCCGCCAGCCGGGGGCGAAGCCCAAGGCCACATGGATGGCGGCGGCGTAATTCGTGCCCAGCAGCGCCTGCTCCTGCGGCGTGGGCTCGGACAGCAGCTGCCGCGCCAGGGGTGCCGGCGTGGCGATCAGGGCCGCGTCGGCGTTCAGGCGTTCACCGCTGAGCTGCACCGCGACGCCGTCGGGCGTGGCTCGAACCGAGCTGACCTCGGCGGCAGTGCGGACCGCCAGGGGCTGCGCCAACCCACGGGCCAGCGCGTCCCAGCCGCCCGGCACGGCCAGGGCCTGGGCGTCGCCGAAGGCGAACAGGGCCTGCACCAGGGCGCGCGAACTGCCGGCCAGCGGGTGGAAGTAGAAGCCGTGGATAGTGGGCGCAAAGACATGGGTGGCGGCCGCCGGCCCCAGGGCCCGGGCACACCAGGCCTGCGCCTCCTCGCCGTCCACTGGCGCATACGACGCATAGCCGGCGCGCTCGAAGCGCGTGGCCGCCCGTCGCGCGGCCATGGCGCCCCAACCCAGCCGGGCGTATTCGCCGGTGCGCAGCAGTCCGCTGCGCCACAGGCCGAGCGGGCGGTTCTGATGGATCCGGTGCCAGCGGCCCGCTCGCTCGAAGGCCGCCCAGGGCGAGCAGGGGACGCCGGACAGGCCGGCTTCGGCCAGCAGCGCCGGCATGTGCACGTAACCGCTGGAGGGAAACTGCGCGCCGCATTCGATGGTGCGGCCATGAAAGGCCCGGCTGAAGACCCGGCCGCCCACGCGTGCCTCGCGTTCCAGCACCTGCACTTGCAGGCCCTGCCGGTGCAGCAGCCGCGCCGCCGCCAGGCCTGCGAGCCCCGCTCCCACCACGATCACTTTCTTGGTCATGACGCCGCACTGTAGCGGCCGGTCAGGCACCATACACAGTCTGTATGGAGGAGATGGCATGGCAAGGCTGACGCGCGATGCATGGCTGCGCGCGGGATTCGAGGCGCTGGACCGGCACGGTCACGAGGCGGTGTCGGCCCAGTCGCTGGCGCGCCGCCTGAAGGTGACACGCGGGTCGTTCTATCACCACTTCGCGAGCCGCCGCGACTTCGTCGCAGCGCTGCTGCAGCGCTGGGAGCATGACTACACGCGGGCCGTGCTGGCGCAGGCGCAGGCGGCGGGCGCGCCTGTGGCGCAGTTGCAGCACTACATCGCCCTCGCGGGCCAGTTGCACCCGGGGCGCGAAGTCGCCATCCGGGTCTGGGCCACCAAGGACGCGCAGGTGGGCGAAACCCTTCGGCGGGTCGAAGACCTTCGACTGGCTTTCGCGCGCGCGATGGCGCGGGCCTTGCTGCCGGGTTCGACGGACGGCAGCGAAGCGGAGACCTTCGCGCAACTGGCGTATCTGGGCTTCATCGGCCTGCAGCAGACCGGGCCGCACGATCCGCAGCGCTTCCTGCGCTTCTTCGCCGATCTGCTGGCCCTGGCGGCGCGCCTGTCGCCGCGCGCCCAATAAAAAACCCCGGCTTTCGCTCGGGGTTCGAGGGCGGTTGCCCGCAGGCGCGGCGAGGGCCGCTTGCTTCGTATTGTTGGTCCCGCTATTGTGCTCCGTGCCGCCTGGGTTCTCCAGGAAGCCACGGCCAGCGCGACATCTTCTTGTCCGTGCTCAAACTTTGTGTGGCCGGCGGGCGACACGGCGGGGGCCGTTTGCCCCGGGCACGCCTATTTCTTCTGCCGGTACTTGCGCAGCGCCGCGATCTGCGCGGCCATCACCGTGAGTTCCGATTGGGCCTTGGCAAGGTCGATGTCGCTCTTGGCGTTCTTCAGCGCCTCCTCGGCGGCGGCCTTGGCCTCGTTGGCCTTTTCCTCGTCCAGGTCCTTGCCGCGGATGGCGGTGTCGGACAGCACCGTGACGCAGTTGGGCTGCACTTCGAGCACGCCGCCGGCCACGAACACGAACTCCTCGCTGCCGTCGGCCTTTTCGATGCGCACCGAGCCGGGCTTGATGCGCGTGATCAGCGGCGTATGGCGCGGGTAGATGCCCAGCTCGCCGGCTTCGCCGGGCAGGGCCACGAACCGGGCCTCGCCGGAGAAGATCGACTCTTCGGCGCTGACGACGTCGACATGAATAGTGTTCATCCCAAATCTCCTGAATCCCGGCCTTTTCGCGGAACACCGCAGAACCGGCTTTGCCGGGCTGCTGGTGTTGCCCCCTCGAGGGGGAGGCGGTACACGAAGTGTGCCGCTTC
>JAMPXR010000253.1 GCA_023701085.1 Ramlibacter sp.
CACGGGTTTCGTGATCCAGCCCAACAAGGCGGTGGTCGGCGCGAATGCCTTCGCCCACGCCAGCGGCATCCACCAGGACGGCGTGCTCAAGGCGCGCGACACCTACGAGATCATGCGCGCCGAGGACGTAGGTTGGAGCGCCAACAAGATCGTGCTGGGCAAGCTGTCGGGCCGCAACGCCTTCAAGCAGCGGCTGCAGGAACTGGGCGTGGCGCTCGACAGCGAGGCCGACGTGAACACGGCGTTCGCCAAGTTCAAGGAGCTGGCCGACCGCAAGAGCGAGATCTTCGACGAGGACATCCTGGCGCTGGTCAGCGACGAAAGCGTGACCCACGAGAAGGAGCAGTATCACTTCGTCTCGCTGGCGCAACACAGCGAAACCGGAGAGCGCCCCCACGCGGTCATCGTCTTCACGGTCGACGGCAGGGAAGTGCGCGGCGAATCGGACGGCAATGGCCCGGTCGACGCATCGCTGAAGGCGATCGAATCGCATGTCAGGAGCGGCGCGGAAATGGTGCTTTATTCGGTCAATGCGATCAGCGGGTCGACCGAAAGCCAGGGCGAAGTGACGGTGCGGCTGCAGAACTCCGGGCGCATCGTCAACGGCGTCGGCGCGGATCCGGACATCGTGGTCGCGTCGGCCAAGGCGTACCTCAGCGCGCTGAACAAGTTACAGGACAAAACCGACAGGGTTGCCGCGCAAGGATAGCGTCCGGCGCATAATTCGCACTCTGATTGAGGAATGTTACATAAGTCATTGATGTTGCCTAACTTTTTCTTCTTGAGTAAACTCGGCGCGTCCTTGTAGCGTTACGGGAGCCCCGATGTACCCCAAAGCACCGTCTGCGATCCGCAAGACCCTGAGCCGACTCTTCCATTCGGTTGCCCTTGCGGCCCTCGTGATCGGGATGGCTCCCACGGCCGCCGACGCGGCGCCGCGCAAGACCACCCACGCCAAGAAGAGCCATCCGAGCGCGGGCAAGCGCGTGATGCGCACTTTTGCCGCGGGCAAGCGCAAACCGGTGATGCGGGCCGCCGTGGTGCCCGCCCGGCCCTCCTACGGCAAGCTGGCCGGCCTGCACTCGGTGCAGGACGAGCTCGACCTCAAGTCGAGCGTGGCCCTGGTGATCGACCAGGAAACCCGTGAAGTGCTGCTGAGCAAGAACGACTCGGCCGTCCTGCCGATCGCTTCGCTGACCAAGCTGATGACAGGCCTGATCGTCAGCGAAGCCAAGCTGCCGATGGACGAGATGATCACGATCACCCAGGCCGACGTGGACACCGAAAAGGGCAGCAGTTCCCGGCTGCGCGTGGGCGCGGCACTCACGCGCGGCGAATTGCTGCACCTGGCCCTCATGTCGAGCGAAAACCGCGCCGCGCACGCGCTCGGCCGCACCTACCCGGGCGGGATGGACGCGTTCGTCTCGCTGATGAACGCCAAGGCCAGGATGCTGGGCATGAACGACACCGGCTACGTGGAGCCCACCGGCCTGTCGAGCAGGAACCAGTCGAGCGCGAACGACCTCGCGCTGCTGGTGAACGCGGCCTACAACGATTCCGTGCTGCGCGAATTCAGCACGTCGCCGGGCCACGAGGTGGCGGTGGGCAACCGGACGCTGCAGTTCAAGAACACCAACCGGCTGGTGAAGAACCCGGAATGGGATATCGGGCTGCAGAAGACCGGCTACATCTCCGAGGCGGGCCAGTGCCTGGTCATGCAGGCGCAGATCGCCGGTCGCAAACTCATCATGGTGTTCCTCGATTCGGCCGGCAGGCTCAGTCGCATCGGGGATGCCGAGCGCGTGCGCCGCTGGATCGAGTCGAACCCGCTGATGGGCGGCAGCAAGATCATCCGCCAGGTCAACCGGTAAAGGCCGCGCCGCGCGGCCTTTTTCAGGCCACGGCGCGCTGCGGCGATGGCTTGTAGCCCAGCGCCGCCGAGATCTCGTTCGCGGTGGACTGCAGCTTGCTCAGCCACCCCTCGTCCAGCCGGTCGGCGGGGGCGGATATCGACAGGCCCGCCACCAGCTTGTTCTGGTCGTCGTAGATGCCCGCGGCCATGCAGCGCACGCCGAGCTCGAGTTCCTCGTTGTCGCGCGCGATTCCGTATTGGCGCGCCTTGGACAGCTCGCGCTCGAGCACCGGCAACTGCGTGATGCTGTTCCGGGTGTGGCCGGCCAGGCCGGTGCGCGTGGCGTACGCGCGCACGCGCTGCGGATCGTCCGCCGCGAGGAACAGCTTGCCGGTGGAGGTCAGGTGCAGCGGCGCCCGGCCTCCGATCGCCCGCACCACCTGCATGCCCGAGCGCTCGCTGTAGGCGCGCTCGATGTAGACGATCTCGTCGCCCTGCCGCATGCTCAGGTTCACCGGCTGCTGGATCAGCTTGTGCAACTCGCGCATCGGCGCCAGGGCGGCGTCGCGGACATTCAGGCGCCCCTTGACCAGGTTCCCGAGTTCCAGCAGGCGCATGCCGAGCCGATAGCTGCCGGCCTCGGGCCGGTCGACGAAACGCCCGGTCGCCAGGTCGTTCAGGATGCGGTGCGTGGTGGAAGGATGCAGTCCTGTCTTTTCACTGATCTCCTTGAGGGAGACGGCGTCCTCGCGCGACGCCAGCACGTCGATCAGGGCGAACATGCGCTCTATCACCTGGATCGTGGGCGTCGCGGGGGCGCCCGGGTCGGTTTTTCTCATGGTAAAGCTCGGCTGAAGGAATCAAGCCGCATTTTATCTTGTGAAATAGCACTGCGGCATCTGCGGGCTACGCAGGCGTCTTGGCGGGAGGCCGGACCCAATGGCCGTCCAGCAGCATCTCGTGCGGCGTGAAGCGGGACTTGTAGTTCATCTTGGGACTCTGGCCGATCCAGTACCCCAGGTAAACGTGCGGCAGCCGCAGGCGCCGCGCCTGTTCGATTTGCCACATGACGCTGTAGGTGCCGTAGCTGGCGGCGCCATCCGGTTCGTAAAAGGTATAGACAGCCGAGATGCCGTCGTTCAGCACGTCGAGGATGGACACCATGCGCAAGGCGCCGGCCGAACCCGCCGGCGCGGGTTCGCGGAATTCCACCAGCCGCGAGTTGACGCGGCTTTGCAGCAGGAACTGCGTGTATTGGTCGATGCTGTCGTGGTCCATGCCCCCGCCGGCATGGCGGCCGTTCTGGTAGCGCAGGTACAGGTGGTAGTGCTCCGGCACGAAGCACAGCTTGAGCACGCGGGCCTGCAGGAGTTGGTGGCGCGCCCAGGCGCGCCGCTGGCTGCGGTCGGGGCTGAACTCTTCGCTGAGCACCCGCAAGGGCACGCAGGCCCTGCAGCCGTCGCAGTAAGGCCGATAGGTGAACATGCCGCTGCGGCGGAAGCCGTTGACCACCAGGTCGGAGTACGCATCGTTGTGGATCAGGTGGCTGGGAGTGGCCACCTGCGAGCGCGCCTGCTTGCCCGGCAGGTAGCTGCACGGGTACGGTGCGGTCGCATAGAACTGCAGTGTCTGTAGCGGAAGATCCTTGAGGTGCGTCACGCTGGGGGATTGGGCGGCAGAAGTGAATTCCAGTATACGGGGTCGAAGCGCCATCGCGGCGGCGGTTTCCGGGCGCACTGTGAGACCTGCGCCACAAAATCCGCGCGCGCGATCTCGCGCGCGCCCAACGAAGCCAGGTGCTGCGTGTTCTGCTGGCAATCGATCATCCCGATGCCGTGGTGCCGGCAGAACGCGGTCAGCCCGGCCAATGCGATCTTGGACGCGTCGGCCACGCGGGTGAACATCGATTCGCCGAACACCGCCTGGCCGATGCCGACGCAGTAGAGGCCGCCGGCCAGGCGGCCCTCGATCCAGGTTTCGACGCTGTGCGCGTAACCGGCGCGATGAAAGGCCTCGTAGGCCTGGACCATCTGCGGCACGATCCAGGTGCCCGACTGTCCCGGCCGCTCACTCATCGAGCAGGCATGGATCACCTCGGAAAAGTGCGTGTCGATGCGCAGCTCGCAGCGCGGATCGGCGACGAATCGGGCCAGCGTCTTGCGCATCGAGCGGTGCAGTTTGAACTCGCGCGTATACAGCACCATGCGCGGATCGGTGCTCCACCACAGGATGGGTTGCCCCTCGCTGAACCATGGAAAGATGCCCGCCGAGTAGGCGCGCCGCAGGCTGTCCACGTCCAGGGCGCCGCCGGCCGCGAGCAGGCCGGGCGCGGGTTTCGAACTGCCCCACGCTTCGCTCGCTTCGGGAAACGGTTCGCCGGGATCGAGCCAGGGAAGGTTCATGGCCTTCACAGCATAAGGCCTGCGGCACGCGCGCCGTTCGCCCGCGCCGACTCCCGGGCGCCGCAGCGGGGCCGCGGGCGACCGCGTCACGCTGGCCTGAACGCGAAATGCTTGCTGCCCAGGTAGTTGAACATGAGCGCGACGATGGAGCCTATGGCCAGCGGGATCACCGGATGCGCGGCCATGAGCGCCGAGAGCAGGACCAGCGCCGCGAAGGTGCCCACATTGATGCCCGCGCCCGCCACGCTGACCATCACATAACGCAGTACGCTGCGCACGGGCGCCGCCTTGGCCGAACCCGCCGCGCCGAACGTGAATGTGCGGTTCAGCAGCCAGGTCACCATGACCGCGACCGAAAAAGACACCAACCGCGCCGGCACCGGAGCCCATGCGCCCAGCGACACCAGCGCCTGCAGGATCGCGCCATCCACCAGGAAGCCGACGGTGCCCACGATCAGGAAGCGCAGCAGTGTCGAATCGCGCCGCGTCAGGCGGCGGACCATGCGA
>JAMPXR010000254.1 GCA_023701085.1 Ramlibacter sp.
CGCAAGACCTACGAGGAATTCCTGGAGGTCGACTTCTCGTTCGAGATCGACGGCCTGGCGCGTTTCCGCGTCAACGCGTTCAATCAGTACCGCGGCGCCGGCGCGGTGTTCCGCACCATCCCGTCGAAGATCCTGACGCTGGAGCAGCTCAACGCGCCCAAGATCTTCGCCGAGCTGTCGCTCAAGCCGCGCGGCCTGGTGCTGGTCACCGGGCCGACCGGTTCGGGCAAGTCCACCACGCTGGCGGCGATGGTGAACTACCTCAACGAGACCGAGTACGGCCACATCCTGACGGTGGAGGACCCGATCGAGTTCGTGCACGAATCCAAGAAGTGCCTGATCAACCAGCGCGAAGTGGGCGGGATGACCCTGTCGTTCGCCGCCGCGCTGCGCTCGGCGCTGCGCGAGGACCCGGACGCCATCCTGGTGGGCGAGATGCGCGACCTGGAGACCATCCGCCTGGCGATGACGGCGGCCGAGACCGGCCACCTGGTGTTCGGCACCCTGCACACGTCCAGCGCGGCCAAGACCATCGACCGGATCATCGACGTGTTCCCCGCCGAGGAAAAGGAAATGATCCGCGCCATGCTGTCGGAGTCGCTGCAGGCGGTGATCTCGCAGACGCTGTGCAAGACCAAGGACGGCAACGGCCGGGTGGCGGCGCACGAGATCATGATCGGCACCTCGGCCATCCGCAACCTGATCCGCGAGGCCAAGGTGGCGCAGATGTACTCGGCGATCCAGACCGGCAACAACTTCGGCATGCAGACGCTGGACCAGAACCTGCTGGACCTGGTCAAGCGCAACGTGATCAGCGCGGCGGAAGCGCGCGGCAAGGCGAAGATCCCGGAGAACTTCCCGGGCTGACGCTCCCCCGCCGCACCATCGACACCGGAACATCCAAGGAAGGACCGCCATGGAACGCGACCAGGCCACCAAGTTCGTCAACGACCTGCTCAAGCTGATGATCAGCCGCAACGGCAGCGACCTGTTTCTCACCAGCGAATTCCCGCCGGCGATCAAGGTCGACGGCAAGATCACCAAGGTGTCGCCGCAGCCGCTCAATGCCGGCCACACGCTGGCGCTGGCGCGCTCCGTCATGAACGACAAGCAGGCGGCCGAGTTCGAGCGTACCAAGGAGTGCAATTTCGCGATCTCGCCGCCGGGCCTCGGACGCTTTCGCTGCAACGCGTTCGTGCAGCAGGGCAAGGTCGGCCTGGTGATGCGGGTGATCCCCCAGGTGCTGCCCACGATCGACAGCCTGGGGCTGCCCCAGATCCTGAAGGACGTGGCCATGACCAAGCGCGGCCTCACCATCCTGGTGGGCGCGACCGGCTCCGGCAAGTCGACCTCGCTGGCGGCGATGGTCGACTGGCGCAACGAGAATTCGCAGGGCCACATCATCACCATCGAGGACCCGGTGGAGTTCGTGCATCCGCACAAGAACTGCGTGGTGACCCAGCGCGAGGTGGGGCTGGACACCGACAGCTGGGAGGCGGCGCTGAAGAACACGCTGCGCCAGGCGCCCGACGTCATCCTGATGGGTGAAATCCGCGACCGCGAAACCATGGAGCACGCGATCGCGTTCGCCGAAACCGGCCACCTGTGCCTGGCCACCCTGCACGCCAACAGCGCCAACCAGGCGCTGGACCGGGTGATCAACTTCTTCCCCGAGGAGCGCAGGGCGCAGCTGCTGATGGACCTGTCGCTCAACCTGAGGGCCTTCGTCTCGCAGCGCCTGGTGCCCAAGCAGGACAGCAAGGGCCGCGCCGCCGCGGTCGAGGTCATGCTGAACACGCCGCTGGTGTCCGACCTGATCTTCAAGGGCGAGGTCTCCGAGATCAAGGAGATCATGAAGAAGAGCCGCAACCTGGGCATGCAGACCTTCGACCAGGCCCTGTTCGACCTGTACGAAGGCAACGTCATCACCTACGAGGACGCGCTGCGCAACGCCGACTCGCTCAACGACCTGCGGCTGCAGATCAAGCTCAGCTCGCAGCGCGCCAAGAGCTCGGACCTGGCCGCCGGCACGGAGCATCTGGCGATCGTCTGACAGCGCCTGCCGGGCTGTTCATGTGTTTAAGATCGCGGCATGAACAGCACCAACCCCAAAACCTACGAATCCGTTCCTGCGCGCAAGGTCGCCTTCCTCGGCCTGGGCGTGATGGGTTTCCCCATGGCCGGGCACCTCGCGCTGGCCGGGCATGACGTGGTCGTGTACAACCGCAGCGCCGCCAAGGCCCAGGCCTGGACCGGCGAGTTCCGCGGCGCCGCGGCGCCCACGCCGCGCGAGGCCAGCGCCGGCCGTGATCTCGTGTTCTGTTGCGTGGGCAACGATGAGGACCTGCGTTCGGTCGTCCTGGGCGAGGGCGGCGCCTTTGCCGGCATGAAGCAAGGCGCGGTGTTGGTCGACCACACGACGGCCTCGGCCAACGTGGCACGCGAACTTCACGCCGAAGCCGCGCGGCGCGGCCTGCAGTTCGTCGATGCGCCCGTCTCGGGCGGCCAGGCCGGCGCGCAGAACGGCTTGCTCACGGTGATGTGTGGCGGCGACGCCGCGGCATTCGAGGCGGCCCGGCCGGTGGCGATGGCTTTCTCGCGCGCGTTCACCCTGCTCGGTCCGGCCGGCTCGGGGCAGCTGGCCAAGATGGTCAACCAGATCGCCATCGCCGGTCTGGTGCAAGGGCTGTCGGAGGCGATCGCCTTCGGCCAGCGGGCCGGGCTGGACATGGTCCAGGTGCTCGAAGTCATCGGCAAGGGCGCGGCGCAGAGCTGGCAGATGGACAACCGCGGCAAGACCATGATCCAGGGCCAGTTCGACTTCGGCTTTGCCGTCGACTGGATGCGCAAGGACCTGGGCCTGTGCCTGGAAGAGGCCAAGCGCAACGGCGCGCGGCTGCCGGTCACCGCTTTGGTGGACCAGTTCTATGCCGACGTCCAGGCATCGGGCGGGCGGCGCCGGGATACCTCGAGCCTGATCCAGCGCTTGCGCTGAGAACAGGACGAGGGGCGGCGCAGCGGCCCCTCGAACCTCGAGAGGGCCCAGCCGCTAGCGGGCCGGCGGCAGCGGCGTGGGCTCGGCCGAGCGGGGTGCCGCGGGCTGCGTGACCGCCGGAGCCGCATCGGGCGCCGCGGGCGCCGGCGCCGGTGCCGGGGAGACGGGCGCGGGAGCGCGTGCCGGTGCGGGCGCGCTGCCGCCCAGCTGGGGCACCAGCTGCCGCAGCTCTTCCTCGCTGATGATTTCGAAACTGCGCACCACGCGCCGCACGCCATCGACGTTGCGGGCGATCTGCGTCGCGCGATCGGCCTCGGCCTGGGTCACGCGGCCCATCAGGTAGACCACGCCGCGCTCGGTGACCACCTTGAAGGCGCCGACATACAGGCGGCGGTCGTCCACCAGCGAAGCCTTCACCTTGCCCGTGATCAGCGTGTCCGACGAGCGCTGGGACAGCGTGGTGTTGGGCATCACGGCCAGCTCGTTGATGATGCCCTTGACGTTTTCGACGCGCGACACAACCTGTGCGGCTGTTTGCCGGCCCTGTTCGTTCGGCACTTCGCCGGTCAGCAGCACCTGGCGGTTGTAACTCGTGATGTTGACGTGGGCGCGGTCGCCCAAGGCGTCGCGCAGCCGGCTGGCGCCGCGCAGCTCGATGCCCTCGTCTTCCAGCTGGGCGCCCGAAGTGCGCCGGTCGAACGTCACGATGGCGCCGACCGCCGCCCCGCCGAGGATCAGCGGCGCGCAGGCGGACAGCGTGCCCGCCAGCACGGCGGCGGCCAGAGCGAGCACGGGGAACTTGACCTTTTTGTTCATGTGGGATTTTCCTGTTCTCCGAGGAGTTGAGCATCCACGCCGTCACAGATGCAGTGCAGCGCCAGGATATGGACTTCCTGGATGCGGGCCGTGCGCTCGTGCGGCACGCAGATGTGCACGTCGGTCTCGCGCAGCGCGCCGGTGATCTTGCCGCCGCCGCGCCCGGTGAGCGCCACCACGGTCATGTCGCGCTCGTGCGCGGCCGCGATCGCCGCCAGCACGTTGGCCGAATTGCCGCTGGTGGATAGCGCCAGCAGCACGTCGCCGGCCTGGCCGAGCGCGCGCACCTGCTTGGAGAACACCCGTTCGTAGTCGTAGTCGTTGGCGATGGCGCTCAGGATCGAGCTGTCGGTGGTCAGGGCGATGGCCGCGAGCTCGGGCCGCTCGCGTTCGAAGCGCCCGACGAACTCGGCCGAAAAATGCTGCGCGTCGGCGGCCGATCCGCCGTTGCCGCAGGCCAGCACCTTGCCGCCGCTGGTGACGCACGCGAGCACCGCCTGCACCGCCGCCGCGATCGGCTTGCTCAAGGATTGCGCGGACTGGTACTTCAGGTCGGCGCTGTCGATGAAATGCTGCTGGATGCGCTGTTCGAGCATGGTTGGGGCAGGATGATAACCGGCTGTGCCGCCCGCGGGCGCGCCGCCCGACGGCGATCACATGCCGTGGGGGCAGTGTCCTACAGACCGGGCAAGGCTGCTGCCCGCATAGTGGATGCGGAGCTTCGCACAAGCGCGGCGGCCGGCGCGACCGGCGCCGCGTTTGCGAGCTCAGCCACCACCCCAAAGGAGTTTTCCATGCACACGATCAAAGACGTGATGAGCCGGGACGTGCAGGTCATCAGCCCGGATGCGACGATCGCCGAGGCCGCCCAATGCATGCGCGACGGCGATTTCGGCATGATGCCGGTCGGCGAGAACGA
>JAMPXR010000255.1 GCA_023701085.1 Ramlibacter sp.
GGTTCGGACGAGCCGGTGCGCCGCGAAATCGTGGAAACCGCGGCGGTGGTGACACGGGTCTCGCCCAGCTTCGTGCGCTTCGGGCACTTCGAGCACTTCTCGGCGCGCGCGCAGCATGCCGAGCTGGCCCGGCTGGCCGATTACGTGATCGACGGCTTCTACCCGGAATGCCGCTCATCGAGCCGCTTTTCCGGCAACGCCTACGCCGCCTTGCTGGAACAGGTCAGCGAGCGAACGGCCGCCCTGGTCGCCCAGTGGCAGGCCGTGGGCTTCTGCCACGGGGTCATGAACACGGACAACATGAGCATCCTGGGTCTGACCATCGACTACGGGCCGTTCCAGTTCCTCGACGCGTTCGACCCGGGCCACATCTGCAACCACAGCGACGAGCAGGGACGCTACGCCTACAACCGGCAGCCGAACGTCGCGTACTGGAACCTGTTCTGCCTCGGCCAGGCCCTGTTGCCGCTGATCGTGGACCAGGACCTGGCCCTGGCGGCCCTGGAGTCGTACAAGACGGTGTTCCCGCGCGAGCTGGAAGCCAGAATGCGCGCCAAGCTCGGCTTGGCCGACCCGGCTGAGGGCGACCGTGAACTGATCGAAGGCATCCTGCAGCTGCTCGCGGCCGAACGGGTCGACTACACGATCTTCTGGCGGCGGCTGTCGCGCCACGTTGCGGGCGAGCCGGTGGACGCGGTGCGTGACCTCTTCGTGCAACGTGAGGCCTTCGATGCATGGCGGGTACGGTACTCGGACCGTCTCGACGGGCCGGCCCGGGCACGCGCGGCCGGCCTGATGCTGGCGACCAACCCGAAATACGTGCTGCGCAACCACCTGGGAGAATTGGCGATCCGGCGTGCGAAACTTAAGGACTATTCGGCGGTCCAAGAGTTGCTCGCGCTGGTACAGGCGCCTTGCGACGAGCACCCCGGCCATGAGGACATGGCCGGATTTCCGCCCGACTGGGCCTCACAGATCGAAATCAGCTGCTCCTCATGACCTACAAGATAGAAAAGACCGACGTCGAGTGGAAAGCGCTGCTGGCCCAAAAGGGCGCCGAACCGGTCGCCTTCGAGGTGACCCGCCATGCCGCCACCGAGCGACCGTTCACCGGCAAGTACGAAGCCGTCTGGGACGACGGCAGCTACCACTGCATCTGCTGCGGCGCCAAGCTGTTCGATTCGGCCACCAAGTTCGACGCCGGTTGCGGCTGGCCGAGTTTTTCGATGGCCGTGCCCGGGGCCATCCGGGAAATCGTCGACCGCAGCCACGGCATGACACGCACCGAAACCGTCTGTGCGCAGTGCGGCGCCCACCTGGGCCACGTGTTTCCGGACGGCCCGACGGCCACCGGCCTGCGCTACTGCATGAATTCGGCATCGCTCGATTTCAAGCCCGAACCAAAAACATGAACCGGACCTCATGAAACTGCTGATCGACTTTTTTCCCATCCTCCTGTTCTTCGTGGCCTTCAAGATGGCGGGCATCTATGTCGCCACCGGCGTAGCCATCGCCGCCACCATCGTCCAGATTGCCTGGGTACGCCACAGCCACGGCAAGATCGAGCCCATGCAGTGGCTCAGCCTGGCGGTGATCGTGCTGTTCGGCGGCGCGACGATCGCGCTGCACAACGAAACGTTCATCAAGTGGAAGCCCACGGTGCTGTACTGGCTGATGGGCGCGACGCTGGCGGCCGGGCAGCTGCTCTTTCGCAAGAACCTGCTGAAGTCCCTCATGGGGTCGCAGATGGAGCTGCCGGACGCCGCCTGGCGGGTCACGAACTGGAGCTGGATCGTGTTCTTCGCCGTCATGGGCGTGCTGAACCTTTGGGTGGCCTACAACTTCGACACCGACACCTGGGTCAACTTCAAGCTGTTCGGCGGGCTCGGGCTGATGGTCCTGTTCGTCATCGGCCAGGCCCTGTACCTGGGCCGCTATCTCAAGTCCGACCAGGTGACCGAGCCATGAGCGGCACCGGCGTGACAGCGGAGGCGATGCGCCAGCGGCTGGCGGAACTCCTGGCGCCGACCGCGCTCGAAGTGATCGACGAAAGTTACATCCACGAGGGGCACGCCGGGGCCGACGGCACCGGTTTCGGCACGCACTTCCGGGTGCGGATCGCATCGCCCTTGTTCGCCGGCCGCTCGCGCGTGGCGCGGCACCGGCTTGTGTATGATGCGCTGCAAGATTTCGTGGCGCGGGGCGTGCATGCCCTCGCGATCGAAACCTCCGACTCACCCTCCTGATTCTCAAGGGACTCTCATGAAGCAAGTATTCCTGCCCGCCCTGGCGGCGGCTCTGATCGGCATCGCCCTGCCCGCCCTGGCGCAGAACGTCGCCATCGTGAACGGCAAGCCGGTGCCCAAGGCGCGGGTCGACGTCCTGGCGGCGCAACTGGCCAAGTCCGGCCGGCCCGTCTCGCCGGAAATGCAGGGCCAGATCAAGGACGAAGTCATCGCCCGCGAAATCTTCATGCAGGAAGCGCAAAAGCGCGGCCTGGACGCCACCGAGGATTTCAAGGGTCAGATGGAACTGGCGCGCCAGACGCTGTTGATCCGCGAGCTGTTTGCCGATCACCAGAAGACCAACCCGGTCACCGACGACGAGATCAAGGCCGAATACGACAAGTTCGCCGCGGCCAACGGCGGCAAGGAGTACCGCGCCCGCCACATCCTGGTGGAGAAGGAAGACCAGGCCAAGGCCATCATCGCGTCGCTCAAGAAGGGCGGCAAGTTCGACGAAATCGCCAAGAAGCAGTCCAAGGACCCGGGCTCCGGCGGCAACGGCGGCGACCTGGACTGGGCGAACGCGCAAAGCTACGTGCCCGAGTTCTCCGCGGCCCTGGTCAAGCTGAACAAAGGCCAGACCACCGAGGCGCCGGTCAAGACGCAGTTCGGCTACCACGTGATCCGGCTGGAGGACGTGCGCGAGGCGCAACTGCCCAAGCTGGAGGAAGTCAAGCCCCAGATCGCGCAGCAGCTGCAGCAGCAGAAGCTGTCGAAGTTCCAGGAAGACCTGCGCGGCAAGGCCAAGATCGAATAAGCCCGAAGCGGCACCGGGGCCCTGCGCACGCAGGCCCGGCGAACACGAGCGCGGCCTTCGGGCCGCGTTTCATTTGGAAAGCGCCGTGGCGGCCATCACCAGACCGATCAACACGGGCTGGTGCAACATGTACCAAGTCAGGCTCCAGCGGCCCAGCCAGGCCAGCGGCGCGCTGCCGGCCGGCATGCGCATGCGCAGCCACTGCGGGCGTTGCGCGTGCAGCCACTGGCCCGCTGCCATGCCCCACCACATCGCGCCCAGCCACGGGAACAGGGGCACGTAGTCTTCCGTGACGGGCTTGCGGCTGATCAGGCCCAGCCAGTTCCAGGCCGTCTGGTTCAGGAAATCCAGGTCCGGCCACTGGGCATGGGCCAGCGCCGCCAGCGGTTTTACGGCAATGGCCAGCGCCCCGGCCAGCCACAGCCAGCGGCCCCAATGTGCCGTCTGGCGCACGACGATGAGCATCAGCGCGATGCCGTGCAGCACGCCGAAGTAGATGAAGCTTTTCGGGAACATCCACCAGGAGCCGGCGGTGACCAGCAGCGCGCAGCCCGCGATCTGCAGCCATCGCCGCCAGAACCGGCCCGGGCTTTGACCTCGCGCCAGTGCGCTCGCCTGGCCGAGGCCGGCGCAGAACAGGAACAGGCTCACGATGGCCGTCCGCTGCCAGGTCCAGAACGGGTCGAGATAGAAGTTCTGCCGGGTCCAGCCGAACCAGGCGAGGTCGAAGCAGAAATGGAAGATCGTCATCCAGACGATGGCGATTCCGCGCAGCGTGTCGATGGTGGCGAATCGTCCGGGGGCCATCCGGCTAGTTTACGTAACGGCCGCGGTGTGCCCGGACTGCTTTGGCCGCTGGCGCGGCGCCCGCCGATTGACGAATCGTCCTGGCAGCGCTTCAATCCAAGGCCATGGCGAGCGACAACACGACCCGACTCGATGCCCAGGCCCTGGCGCTGGCAGTTCGCGACGCGCTGCAGAAGGGGCGCATCCTGGAGGCACTGAGGCTGATGCGGTCGGCAAGCCGTTTCGGGCTGACTGGCGTGTTGGACGCGCTGGGCGGCTTCCAGGGTGGCGGCACGCGTAAAGCGGGCAGCCAGGACAAAGGCATCAGGACGCCCCCGCCCTTCGCTGCGTCCGCCCCGCCGGGAGAGCTGCCGGCCGATGTGGTCGAAGCGCTGCAGCGAGGCAACAAGATCGAAGCCATCAGCCGCCTGCGCGTGCAGACCGGAATGGGCCTGAAGCAAGCCAGGGAGGCCGTGGATTTCTACGCGCTGCTGCATCCCCGGCCCGGCGACCTTTCACCGGGCGAGGTGCGAGGCTCCGGTGCAAGCGGCCTGTGGGCGATCCTGCTGCTCGCCATCCTCGTGGGCTATTGGCTGATACGCCGTTTCGCCTGGCAGTGAAAACTCAGCCGGCCGGCGCCGCATCGGCGGGGCGCCAGCCGATGCTTCCCCGGTAGGCGTGCCAGCTGGCATGGCCCAGCCACGGTCCGACCAGCAGGATACCGATGGCCCACGGCAGCCACAGCGCACCCAGCACCAGGGCGACGATCAGCGCGCCCCACAGCAGCATGGGCCCGGTGCGCAAGGCCACCGCCTGGATGCTGGCGATGCCCGCCGAAACCGCGTCCGTGTCGCGGTCCAGGATCATCGGCAGCGACACCACGCAGGTCGAGAACAC
>JAMPXR010000256.1 GCA_023701085.1 Ramlibacter sp.
GCGGGCTGAACTGTCCGCGGTGGATTTTCGTTCGATCCCCTGCGCGCCATGGTTCAAGAGGCCGCGCGCCCGGCACGGCCACCCGCCGCATTCGCGGTGGCCGTAGTAGCATCGCCGCAAGCCCGCATTGTTGCGGCTGTTGTTTTAAGGCAGCCCTTGGGGCGCAGCCAATCGGCAACTGACGGGGACTTGGCGACGAAATGGCTTATCGCATAGGGATCGATGTCGGCGGCACCTTCACCGACTACCTGCTGCTGCGTCCGGACGGCAGCACGCAGGTGCACAAGGTGCTCTCGTCTCCGGCCGATCCTTCGGAAGCGGTGCTGCGCGGGCTGGGCGATCTTGCCGCCGTCGCCGGGGAGTCTCTTGCGGGCTTCCTGGGCCGGGTCGAGATCATCGTCCACGGCACCACGGTCACCACCAATGCCGTGCTGACGGGACACACCGCGCGCACGGGCCTGCTGGCCACGCACGGCTTTCGCGATGCGCTGGAGATGCGCCGCGGCGTGCGCGAGGCTTTCTACGACAACAAGTTCCTCGCGCCGCCGCCGCTGGTTCCGCGCCGCCTGCGCCTGCCGGTGCGCGGCCGGATCGATCATGAGGGCCGCGAAATCGAGGCGCTGAACGTGCAGGATGTGGAACTCGCCATTGCCCAGCTCCAGGGGCGCGAGGTCGAGGCGGTCGCGATCTGCTTCATGCACGCCTACGCCAATCCGGCGCACGAGGAAGAGGCCGCGCAGCGCGTGGCCAGGCGCATGCCCGGCGTCTACCTCTCGGTGTCCCACCGCGTGCTGCCGCAGGTGCGCTTCTACGAGCGAACCAGCACCACGGTGCTGAACGCGGTGGTCGGCCCGGTCCTCAAGCGCTACATGGAGAACCTGCGCCGCCGGCTGTCGGAGGGCGGCTTTCGCGGCGTGCTGCGCATCATGCAGTCCAACGGCGGGGTGACCTCGCCCGAAGCGGTCGCGGCGCTCGCCGCGTCGACGCTGCTCTCGGGGCCGGCCGCGGCGCCGACCGCGGGCCTGGCCGCCATGCGGCCGCATCATGAGGACAGTTTCATCACCGTCGACATGGGCGGCACCAGCTTCGATGCCGCGATGGTGGTGGGCGGACAGCCGGCCATCACGACCAGCGGCGCCGTCAACCGTTTCGCGCTGGCGCTTCCTTCGATGGAGATCAACACCATTGGCGCCGGCGGCGGCTCGATCGCCTGGATCGACCACGGCATGCTGCGCATGGGCCCGCAAAGCGCGGGCGCCGTGCCCGGGCCGGCCTGCTATGGCAAGGGCGGGCGCGAGCCCACTTGCAGCGACGCCAACCTGGTGCTGGGCTACCTGTCGGCGGACTTCTTCGCGGGCGGGCGTATCAGGCTGGACGCGCAGGCTGCCCTCGACGCGATCGCGACGAAGGTGGCCGCGCCGCTGGCGATGGAGCCGGTGCGTGCCGCCTACGGCATGTACCACGTCATGAATGTGAACATGGCCTCGGCGATCCGCGAGATTTCGGTCCAGAAGGGCTGGGACCCGCGCAAGTTTCCGCTCATCTGCGCCGGCGGCGCGGGCGCGGTCCATGCCGCCCTGATCGCGCGCGAGCTGGGCATTCGCCGCATCGTGGTGCCGCGCGAGGCCGCTATCTTCTGTGCCATGGGCATGCTGCAGACCGACCTCAAGCACGACTTCGTGCGCAGCTACGCCACGGTGCTGGGCGAGGCGCAAGTGGACCTCGCGCACTTGCGCAAGCTGCTCGACGCCATGACCGAGGAAGCCAACGCGGTGCTGGCATCGGAGGGCATAGAACCGGCGCTGCGCCGCTTCGAACACACCGTGGACCTGCGCTACCTCGGCCAGTACCACGAGGTCCCGGTGCAAACGACGGCGGCCCAGCTGCGTCGGGGCGCCTGGGATGAGATCCGCGAATCGTTTCACGCCCGGCACGACCAGCTCTACGGCTACGCGCTGCGCGAGGACGACGCGGTGGTCGAGCTGGTCAGCCTGCGCATCACGGCGCTCGGCGGCACCGAGAAGCCACCGCTCATGGAGGAACCGCGCTCGGATGCCGGCATCGAACACCTGCGCAAGGGCGAGCGCAGCGTGTACCAGCCCGAAGCGGGGGCGTTCGCGACGACGCCGGTCTACGACGGCGACCGCCTGCGGCACGGCCACCGGCTGGACGGCCCGGCCATCATCGAGAAGGTGACGACCACGATCTTCGTTCCGGCCGGGTTCAGCCTGGCCGTCGACGCGATCGGCGGTTGCGTGCTGGAGGATCGAACATGACACTGGCAGCCGACAAGGCAAGGGACGTCGACCCCATCGAGGCTTCGGTGCTGCACCGGCGCCTGAAGTCGATCACCGAGGAAATGGGCTTGACGCTGCTGCGCACCACGCGCTCGCCGATCCTCAACGAGGCGCGCGACTTCGTCACCGGCCTGTACGACGCCAAGGGCCAGATGCTGGAGCAGACCGAGTACATCCCGGTGCTGGCCTTCGCGCTGCAGCCGGCCTGCGAAGCCATCGTCCGCTTCTTCGGCGACGACATCCACGAGGGCGACGTCATCCTGCACAACGACGTGTTCTCCGGCGGCAACCAGAACAACGATGTCGCGGTGTTCCGCCCCATCTTCCGCGACGGCCAACTCGCCGCCTGGGCCGCCTGCAAGGGCCACCAGGCCGACATCGGCGGCGCGCAGTCGGGCGGCTACAACCCCGAGGCCCGGGAAGTCTGGCAGGAGGCACTGCGCATCCCGCCGGTCAAGATCCACGAGGCCGGCGAACCGCGGCGTGACGTGTGGCGCCTGATCTTCGCCAACATCCGCTACCGCATCGTCGAGGAGGACATCAAGGCGCAGATCGGTGCCACGCGCGTGGGCGAGCGCGGCATGCACGAGCTGTTCCGGCGTTTCGGCCAGGAGCGCTTCGACGCCTGCATGGACTATCTGTTCGACACGGCCGAGCGCATCGTGCGCCGCGAGATCGGCGCCATCGCCGACGGGGTGTACCGGGGCGAAAGCTGGGCCTTCTACGACGGCGTCAACGAAGGCTCGCGCATGAAGATCAATCTGGCCGTCACCGTGGCGGGCGAGGAGCTGACGTTCGACTTCAGCGGCTCGTCGCCGCAGACGCCCGGCTTCGTCAACGCGCCCTACGCGGCCTCGGCCTCGGCACTGCTGCTGACCTTCCTGATGCTGATCAATCCCGACGTGCCGCACAACGCGGGCCTGCTGCGCGCGATCCGCATCGTCAACCCGGAAGGATCGTTCCTCAATGCCCGCTTCCCGGCCGCCACCACCTTCGGCAACTCGATCACCGGCCCGATCTCCGACGCCATCTTCCGCGCCTTCGCGCAGGCTTTGCCCAAGATGGTCTGCGCGGGCTGGAACCGGATGATGGGCTTCACCGTGACCGGCCAGGACCCGCGGCGCGCGCGGCCCTACGTCGACATCCTGTTCCTCGCGCTCAAGGGCGGCTCGGGCGCGACCTGGAACGCCGACGGCTACAACCACATCGGGCTGATCAATTGCGCGGGCGGCATCCTGGCGCAGGATTACGAGATGTTCGAGATCCACGACCCGCACCGGCTGGTGCGCCATGAATACGCGGTCGATTCGGCCGGCGCCGGCCGCTGGCGCGGCGGCCTGGGCGTGGAGACCGAATTCGTGATCGACGGCGAGAACGTCACCGGCATCGCATTCGGCGACGGCGTCGAGGAGGAGGCGCGCGCCTTCGGCCTGTTCGGCGGCAAGCCGGGCAGCATCAACGACGTGGCGATCGCCTACCCGGACGGCACGGCCGTCAGGCCCAAGGCCAAGGAGATCATCCGCGGCATCCCGCGCGGCGCGGTGTTCCGGCAGCGCGCCGGCGGTGGCGGCGGCTATGGCGATCCCCATGAACGCGACGAGGAACTCGTGCTGGCCGAGGTGCTCGACGGCGTGCTGAGCGTGGAAGCGGCGCGCCGGGACTACGGCGTGGTCATCGACCCGGCGACGCTGGCGCTGGACAAGCCGGCCACCCGGCAGTTGCGCGGCAAGCCATGACAGCGCCCACCGTCGATCACATCGGCGTCATCGTGGAGGCACTGGAGCCCGCGATCGCCGCGATGAGCCTGATGCTACCGGGTGCTCCTGTCACCCGCCGCTCGCTGCCGGAAGTCGGGCTGGAAGTGGCCGAGTTCCGTGCCGCCAATCTCATCATCGAGCTGCTGCAGTACACCAGCGAAGTGCCGGGCCTGGCGCGCCGCACCATGGGCAGCGGCACCGGACTGAATCACCTGTCGATTTCGGTGCCCGACCTGGAGGCATCGCTGGCCTCGCTCGCCAAGGTCGGTGTTTCGCCGATGGAAGGCTTCCCGCGGGGCGGCGCGCACGGGCGCATCGCATTCATGCAGACCGATCCGCGCACCGGGCTGCTGGTCGAGCTGTGCCAGGCCGGCAGCGCCCCGGCGCAGGAGGACACGGCACCATGAGCGGCGACCTGCAGCGGCCGCTGTGGAACGCCGCCGTCGAGACCTTGCCGCGTGACGCGCTGCGGGCGCTGCAGCTGGAACGCCTGCAGCGGCAGCTTGCCTACAACTGGGAACGCTCGCCGGTGCACCGGGCCAAATTCGAGGAGGCCGGCGCGCACCCGCAGGATATCCGCAGCTTCGCGGATTTCGCGCGCATTCCCCTGATGACGAAGGAAGAGCATCGCC
>JAMPXR010000257.1 GCA_023701085.1 Ramlibacter sp.
ATGATCAGGCCGACCTGCCGCTCGGTGGCGCCGCCCGACACCGGAACGACCACCGCGCCCAGGCGCTCGGCGCCGTAGTGGGCGCCCAGCCCGCCGGTGAAAAGCCCGTAGCCGTAGGCGTTGTGCACGACGTCGCCGCGCCGCACGCCCCCCGAGTACAGCGAGCGCGCCATCAGGTCCGACCAGTTGGAGATGTCCTCCGGGGTGTAGCCGACGACCGTGGGCTTGCCCGTGGTGCCCGAGGAGGCGTGCAGCCGCGTCAGCTGGTCCGGGCCGCGGGCGAACAGGCCGAACGGGTACTGGTCGCGCAGGTCCGTCTTGACGGTGAACGGCAGCAGCGCCAGATCGGCCAGGCTGCGGACGTCGGCCGGGCGCAGGCCCTTGGCGTCCATCCGCTGGCGGAACAACGCCACGTTCGCGTAGGCATTGGCGACCGTCGCCTGCAAGCGTTCGAGCTGCAGCTGCGCGAGCCGCTCGCGCGGCATCGTCTCCTGCGCGGCATGCAGAAAACTGCGTTGGCTCTGGCCGGTCTCGGCTGTCGAGAGTGCACCCATGGAAGTAGTCTCCTAGATTGTTTGTTTTATGTGCGCGGCACGCCGCGAACCGGCAGCCGGCTGAGGGCGAAGCCCTGGTTGAACGAGGCGCGCGTGATGAGCGTGAACTTGAAATGGATTCCGGTCGCGGCCACGAGCAGGCCGGCCAGCGCCAGCAGCGGCGCGGCCCAGCCGCCGGCCAGCCCGGCGGCGGCCGGCGCGGCCAGCGCCAGCGCGGCGGCGCTGCCCAGCCATTGCAGCTTGCGGCCACTGCGATCGATCCATGCCAGCGCCTTCGGCGCCGCCACCGGCGCGATGCGCCGGCGCCAAGCCCGCCAGAGCAGCCAGCGCGCCAGCACCACGGCGCCGAACAGCGCCGGGAGCAGCGCGCCGGTGCGCCCCTGCCACGCGGTGGCGACCCAGAACAGCCCGGCGCCCTCGGCCAGGCCGGTGGCCATGAACAGCGGCACGGTCAGCGGCTCGCGCCATGCCGGGATGCCGCGCGAGGCCTGCACGATGCGCCCCTGGCAGTACATGAAAGCCAGCGCGGCCACCACGGCCGGCACACCCCAGGATTGCACGCCGGCGGCCAGCCCCAGGCCGAGCCCGAACAGGACCAGCGAGACCAGCGCTTCGCGCGACATCCAGGAGGTGTGGGGATTGAAGAAGACGTTCAGGGCGCGCAACGGCCGGCCGATCTCGAACCAGACGCACAGCAGTCCGAGGCCGACCAGCGCCAGCCCCGCCAGCAGCAGCAGCGTCGCCGGCAGGCGCGGCGCGTCGGACAGCAGGGTGAAGACGACCAGTCCGCTGCCGGCGCCGCCGCAGATGAAGTTGCCCGCGGCGCGCCAGTCCCAGTGCGCCTGCTGCCAGGGGTTGGGTCCGTAGCTCATGATGGATTCCGGTCCCAGAGGTAGAAGAAGCCGGGGCCGGTGCCCAACTCCTCGTGCATGCGGAAGTGCTGGTTGTTCGCGAGCAGTTGCGACACGTTGCTCTGCGGATCCTCGATGTCGCCGAACGCCAGCGCCTCGGCGATGCAGGAGTTCACGCAGGCGGGCGTCGCGTCCGGGTCGACGCCGGGCGTCATCCCCTGCGCCAGTCCGGCGTCGATCTTGTCGACGCAGTAAGTGCACTTGGTGGCGACCGAGCGCTTCGCGTCGTCGAAGCGCAGCGCCTCGTTGGCGATCGGGTCGGCGCCGTACGCGAACTCCTTGAGGTCGGTCTTGTAGCGGGCCTGGTACGGGCAGGCGACCGCGCAATACGCGCAGCCGATGCACAGGTCGTAGTCGATCGTGACGATGCCGTCGGGGCGCTTGCGCGTCGCGGTGGTGGGGCACACCTCCATGCACGGCGGCTCGTCGCAATGCTGGCAGCCCACCGGCACGAACGCGCGCTGCACGTCGGGGTATTCGCCGATCTCGACGTCGAGCACGCGGCGCCACTGCACGCCCGGCGGCGTCGCGTTGGCGTGCTTGCAGGCGGCCGTGCAGGTCTGGCAGCCGACGCAGCGGCGCAGGTCGGCGATCATGGCCCAGCGCGTCATGCCTTGCTCCCGGCTTTGGCGACCCTCACGCGCACGACGTCGGCGCCGGAGCCGGTGGCGTCGGTCAGCTCCAGCGAGGTCGTGGCCAACGCGTTCAGGCTGGGCACGCCGAAGTCCTTGGCCAGCGGCGTTGCCCAGTGGTTGAACTGGCCGATCATCAGCAGGGTGTCGGGACGGATGCCCTGGCGCACCACGGCCCGGCCCTGTACCTTGCGCTGCGGCGTGGCCACTTCGATCATGTCGCCATCGGCGATGCCCATGCGCGCCGCGGTGCCCGCGTTGATGATCACGCCACGGTGCCCCGCGATGTTGTCGGCCACCTCCTTGATCATCTGCACACCGACGTTGTTGCCCCAGGCATACTGCATGCTGCGGCCGGTGAGCAGCCAGAACGGGTAGTCCTGCGGCTGGCCGCCGGCCTTCACCACCGCCGCCTGCCAGGGCGCGTTGAAGTCCTTGCAGGCGGGCAGGAACTGGTACTCGGCCAATTGCGTGTCCCACCAGTGCATGTCGTTCTCGTGCAGGCGGCGCCCGAGTTCGACGCCGACCCGCGCGAGCCGCTCCTGGTACGGCAGCTCGAAGCGCAAGCCCTGCTTTTCCAGCGTGGGGAACAGGTACCAGTCGCTCTGGGGCATCGGCCGGGTCGCCAGGCCATGTTCCTTCCACCACTCGAGCCCGTGCGCTTCGGCGCCGTCGCTGACTTCGGCGCTGGCGGCCTTGCAGACGGCGTCCCAGATTTCGTCGCGGCTGTGCTCACGGCCCGTGTCCAGCGAGAAGTCGCCATACTCGCTACGCAGCGGCACGCCGCCGGCGCCCTTGTTGATGGCCGCCACGTACTTTTCGGTGAGGCCGGTGCGTTTCGCGAGTTCGCTGGCGATCTCGGTGAAGTCGCGGGCCTCGCCGCGCGCCTCGACCACCGGCTGGCGCAAGGCGAAACCCTGGTGGTTCCAGAACTGCTCGATGTACTTGGTTCCGCCGATGCGCATCAGCTGCAGGCTTTCCAGGTCGAGCGCGTCGGGCAGCAGCACGTCGGCGTAATGGTTGGTTTCGTCGCGGGTGTAGGCGAAGGCCACGACGAACGGGAAACGCGCCATCTTGTCGGCCATGCCGGGCGAGTCCCAGGCCGAGATGCCGGGATTGGTGCGGTAGAAGAACCAGACCTCGGGCAGCGTCACGCGCGGCAACCCCTGCGGCGTGCCGTCCAGGAACATCCAGGAAAAGTGCGTCGGCCCCAGCGCCTGGCTCCAGGGCCCGTCGGCTGCCAGCGGCACCATGGTGCGGTAGGCATTGCGGATGTTCGGCTTGGCCGACCAGCGCGCCTTGTCGGTCGGGTTCAGCGCGTAGTGCATGAAACCGTCGGGGCCGGGCGTGACGCTCTGGTGGCGCTGCGACATCGGCCGCGACAGGCGCACCGTCGTGCCCAGCGTGCCGCCGGGCACCTCCAGCGCACCATAGAGCACGGCCAGCAGCGTGCGGGCCCAGCAGCATTCAAAACCGCCCCAGCCGTTGTTGACGGTCTTGCCCAGCGCCACGCTCACGGGCCGGTACGGCAGGATCTTGCCGTCGATTTCGATGGTCTGGCCGACGCAGGCGTGCGCCGAGTACTCCTGCGCGATCTTGCGGATCACCCCGGCCTTGACGTCGCAGATCCCCTCGGCCCACTCGGGCGAATAGGGCTTCATGTGCGCCAGCAGCTTGACGAAGGAAGGCTCGCCCGTGAGGCGACCTTCGGCCAGGACCTCGTCGTCGGCCCCGATCTCGACGGCGTCGACTTCATAGCGGCCTTCGAGCGCCTCGGTGATGCCGGGCGCGTCGTACGTCGCGGCGGCGCCGTGCGCCTCATCCCACACCAGCGGCTTGCGGCTCGCCCGGTCGCGCAGGTAATACCCGTGGGCGCCCACCAGGTAGGGCGAATTGCTGTGCCGGCGCAGGAACGGCAGGTCGAACTGCTCGCGCGGCAGCTCGTGCAGCATCACGTGGATCACCGCGTACAGGAAGGCCGGGTCGGTCTTGGGCTTGATCGGCACCCACTGGGCCGAGCAGGCGCCGGTGATCGACAGGTGCGGCTCCACCTGCACCCGCTTCATGCCGCGCACGCGGGCCTTGGCGTGCCGCCACACGCCGACCACGCCGCCGGACGCGTCGTTGTTGCAGCCGCAGGAGATCACGTAATTGCACAAGGGCGTGTCGGACGAGACGGTGAAGGCCCGGTGCCAGAACTCGCCGTACAGGTGCTCGGAGTGCGTGCACTTGACGCCCTGACCCGAGCCGAAGCCGAAGTCGATCGGACCCCAGGCCGCCAGGAAGGCCGGGAAGGTGCCCATGTAGGACTGCGGTGTGCCGCCACCGCCGAAGCTGGCCGCCAAGCGCGGATAGCCCGATTCGTCGGTCACGCCGGACGCGCGCACTGCCTTGAGCTTGTCGGCGATCAGGTCCAGCGCTTCGTCCCACGAGATGGGGACGAAGCCCGGGTCCTCGCCGCGCCCCTTCTTCGGGTTGGTGCGCTTCATCGGCGACAGCACCCGGTTCGGGTTGTAGGTCTTCTGCACCAGCCCGTAGGCCTTCACGCAGACCTTGCCGCCGCCCGGATG
>JAMPXR010000258.1 GCA_023701085.1 Ramlibacter sp.
ATGACAAGTCCCGCCGCAACCCAAAAGGACATCGAATCCACTTATGCCTGGATGCGGCTGGTGGTGTCACTGCTGCTCATGACCATCGGCGGCTCGGGCATGTATTCCGTCACGGTGGTGTTGCCCGCCATCCAGTCGGAGTTCGGCGTGGCGCGCGCGGATGCCTCGCTGCCCTACACGCTGACCATGATCGGCTTCGGCCTGGGCGGCATCCTGATGGGGCGGCTGTCGGACCGCTTCGGCGTGTTCGTCCCGGTGGCCACCGGGGCCGTGGGACTGGGCGCGGGTTTCATCGGCGCGGGGCTGGCGCCGAATCTGTGGCTTTTTTGCGCCATGCAGGGGCTGCTGATCGGCTTGCTGGGGACGTCCGCCACGTTCGCGCCGCTGGTCGCGGACACCTCGCAGTGGTTCGACCGGCGGCGCGGCATCGCGCTGGCCATCTGCATGAGCGGCAACTACACCGCCGGGGCGGTGTGGCCGCCGGTGATGCAGTACTTCATCGATTCCGTGGGCTGGCGCCAGACCTACGTGGGGATGGGCGTGTTCTGCGCGCTGGCCATGCTGCCGCTGGCGCTGGTGCTGCGGCGGCGCCCGCCGCTTCATGCGCATCATGCCGCGGTGGACAGCGTGACCCCGCGCGCGGCCCCGCGCCTGGGGTCGGATCGGCCCATGGGGATGCGCCCGGGCAGCGTGCAGGCGCTGCTGTGCGTGGCCGGCGTGGCCTGCTGTGTCGCCATGTCCATGCCGCAGGTCCATATCGTCGCCTACTGCGGCGACCTGGGCTACGGGACGGCGCGCGGCGCCGAGATGCTGGCCCTGATGCTCGGCCTGGGCGTGATCAGCCGACTGCTGTCGGGATGGATCTCCGATCACATCGGAGGCCTGCGCACGCTGCTGCTCGGGTCTATCCTGCAGGGCATCGCGCTGCTGCTGTTCCTGCCGTTCGACGGCCTGGTGTCGCTGTACGTGGTGGCGGGGCTGTTCGGATTGTTCCAGGGCGGTATCGTGCCTGCCTACGCGCTCATCGTGCGCGAGCATTTTTCGCCGGCGGAGGCCGGCGCGCGCGTGGGGACGGTGCTGATGGCCACGCTGTTCGGCATGGCGCTGGGCGGCTGGATGTCCGGCGCCGTGTTCGACCTGACCGGTTCGTACCGCGCCGCGTTCGTGAACGGGATCGCCTGGAACATTCTGAACATCGCCATCGCGCTGTTCCTGCTGTACCGGGTCAGGGCAGCGGCCCTCGGAGCGGGCCGCTGGTCGGGCGCCCCGGGTTGATCTAAGGCGGCCATGGCAGCGCACACCGTCGATCGCCGCCGCCTGCTGCAGTGGGCAGCCGCGGGCGTCGCGAGCGCGTGGCTGCCACGCGCCGCCGGCCAGGCGTCCTGGAATGGCAATCCCTTCTCGCTGGGAGTCGCGAGCGGTTCTCCCTCCCACGACTCGGTGGTGTTGTGGACGCGCCTGATGGCTCCCGGATTCTTCGACACGCTGCCCGCGCATCCCGTCGCCGTCGGCTGGGAAGTGGCCCATGACGAGCGATTCACTCGCATCGCCCGCAGCGGCGAGTCGCCCGCGCTGCCGGCGCTGGCGCACTCGGTGCACGCCGAAGTGACCGGGCTGGAGCCGGACCGCTGGTACTTCTATCGATTCATGGCGGGCGACGCGGTGAGCGCGACCGGGCGCACGCGCACTTTTCCCGCGCCGGACGCCGCAGTGCAGAAACTTCGCCTGGCCTATGCGTCGTGCCAGCGCTGGGAGCATGGCTACTACAGCGCCTACCGGCACATGCGGGCGGAAGACCTGGACGCCGTGCTGTTCCTGGGCGACTACATCTACGAGTACCCGACCGCCGCCGACCCGGTGCGCGTGCCCAGCGGCGGCTGGCTTCTCACGCTGGAGGACTACCGCCGGCGCTACGCCCTGCACAAGAGCGACGCCGACCTGCAGGCGATGCACATGGCCTGCCCGTGGCTGCATGTCTGGGACGACCATGAGGTGCAGAACGACTACGCCGGCCTGCAGCCCGGCGACAGCGGGCGGCTGGCGCCGCTGCCGATCGACGGTTTCGCCGCGCGCCGCGCCGCCGCCTACCAGGCGTTCTACGAGCACATGCCGCTGCGCGCATCGGTGTTGACGCGCGCGGTGGCGGGGCTGGCGACGGGCGCGCCGATGCGGATCTATTCGCGCCAGCGCGTGGGCCGGCTCGCGACGATCCTCATGCTGGACGGCCGCCAGTACCGCGACCCGCAGGCCTGCATGCCGGCCGGCACCTTCGGGTCCGCGTATGTGGATCCCGTTTCCTGCTCCGAGTGGAACGATCCGAAACGCAGCATGCTGGGCGCGGCGCAGGAGCAATGGCTGGACAGCGCACTGGCCGGCAGCACGAGCGGATGGACCATCATCGGCCAGCAGACGCTGTTCGGACGGCGCGATGCGCGGCCCGGCCCGGGCGAATATTTCTGGAACGACGGATGGGACGGCTATGCCACCGCGCGCACGCGGCTGACCGACGCGCTGCAGCGCCACCGGGCGGCCAATCCCGTGATCCTGGGCGGCGACGTGCACCAGAACTGGGTCGGCAACGTCAAGGCGGACTATGCGCGCGCCGACAGCGCCACGGTGGGCGTGGAGTTCTGCGGCACCAGCATTTCGTCGCGTTCCGCGCCCAACCCCAGGATCTGGGAACGGCTGGCCGACAATCCGCACTTCGTCTTTGCGGATGCCGAGCACAGAGGCTACGGCGTCGCCGAATTCACGCCCACGCGGCTGACCACCAGCTTGCGTGTCGTGGACGACGTGCGGCGCCAGGATGCGGCCGTGCGGACGCTGGCGCGCTTCGTGGTGGAAGCCGGCCGCCGCCAGATCGAGCGGGACACCTAACCGCTTGCGCAAAACGAACCTTGATCAAGCGCAACAAAGCCGCAGAAAGCTGGGCGGCCGAGGCGGGGTAAACGTGGGTTGATGCGAGGTGGTGGCCGTTTCATACTCGCCGCTCGCGTCCAACCATCCAACCGATCAGGAGCTGCCACATGAGTCTTCAGACCAAGTATCTGCTGAGCGAAAGCCAGATGCCCAAGTTTTGGTACAACATCCAGGCGGACCTTCCCGCGGCGGCGCCGGCAGTGCTGCATCCGGGCACGATGCAACCTGTAGGACCGGGCGATCTGGCGCCGCTGTTCCCGATGGCTCTCATCATGCAGGAGGTGAGCACGGAGCGCGAAATCGAGATCCCCGAGCCGGTACGCGACGTCTACCGCGCCTGGCGTCCGGCGCCGCTGTACCGGGCGCACCGGCTGGAACGGGCACTGGGGACCCCGGCCAAGATCTTCTACAAGTACGAGGGCGTGAGCCCGGCCGGCAGCCACAAGCCCAACACGGCGGTGGCGCAGGCTTTCTACAACCATGACGCCGGCATCAGGCGGCTGACCACCGAAACCGGAGCCGGCCAGTGGGGCACGGCGCTGTCGTATGCCGGCGCACTGTTCGGCCTTCACGTGGATGTCTACCAGGTGCGCGTGTCGTTCGACCAGAAACCCTATCGCCGCGCCGTGATGGAAACCTATGGCGCGCGCTGCGTGGCTTCGCCCTCCAACGAAACCGTCTACGGGCGCTCCGTGCTGGCCAAGACCCCGAACCATCCCGGCAGCCTGGGGATCGCGATCTCGGAGGCGGTCGAGATGGCGGTGCAGCGAGAGGACACCAAGTACGCGCTGGGTTCGGTGCTGAATCACGTGCTGTTGCACCAGACCATCATCGGCCTGGAGGCGATGGAGCAGATGCAGATGGCCGACGCCTGGCCGGACGTGGTGGTGGCCTGCGCGGGCGGCGGCTCCAACTTCGCCGGGATCGCCTTTCCCTTCATGGGTCAGGCTTTGCGCGGTGGCCAGAAGTCGCGCATCGTGGCGGTGGAACCGGCGGCCTGCCCATCGCTCACCCGCGGCAGGTACGCCTACGATTTCGGCGACACCGGCCGCATGACGCCCCTGTCCAAGATGCATACGCTGGGCAGCCAGTTCACCCCGCCGAGCTTCCATGCGGGGGGCCTGCGCTACCACGGCATGGCGCCGCTGGTCTCGCACTGCAAGCAGCTGGGTCTGCTCGAAGCCGTGGCCTACAACCAGGTCGAGTGCTTCGAGGCCGGCGTGCTGTTCGCGCGCAACGAGGGCATCGTTCCCGCGCCCGAGGCCAATCACGCGGTCAAGGGCGCGATCGAGGAGGCGCTGCGCTGCAAGCGCGAGGGCAAGGGCGAAACCATCCTGTTCAACCTCAGCGGCCACGGCCACTTCGACATGGTGGCCTACCAGAAGTATTTCGCCGGCGAGCTCAGCGACGAGCAGTACGACGAGAAGGAGCTCGCCATGGCGCTGGCGGGCCTGCCCAGCGTACCCGAGACCGCCTGAGCGGCGGCCGGCGCACCAGGCCGGCGTGATCTCGCGCAGGCGGTCGTGGTGCCGCCTGCGTCGATGCGCGTCGGCCCGCGCGCGCACCTGCGGCTTGCATGGAAGTGACCCCGGAGGGCCGACCGGGAACGCGGCGGATTTGTGCTGCATCCAATGTTCGCAAATGTCGAACCACCAGGAGAAAGCACATGTCCTTCCTTGCCATGCCCCATCCCGCCGCCGCGCGCCGGCTGTTCCTCGGTCAATCCGGCCTCGTGTTGTCTGGCGCCG
>JAMPXR010000259.1 GCA_023701085.1 Ramlibacter sp.
CCGGAGCCGCCCCCGATGTTCAACGATCTTCCCATGGCGCACGCCAACCGCGAGAACATGGCGAACGCCATCCGGGCCCTGGCCATGGATGCCGTCCAGCAGGCCAATTCGGGACATCCGGGCGCGCCCATGGGCATGGCCGAGATCGCGGTGGCCTTGTGGGGCCACCACCTCAAGCACAACCCGCAGAACCCGCGCTGGTTCGACCGCGACCGCTTCGTGCTCTCGAATGGCCACGCGTCGATGTTGATTTACGCGCTGTTGCACCTGACGGGCTACGACCTGCCGATCGCGCAGCTGAAGAATTTCCGGCAGCTGCACAGCCGGACCGCGGGGCACCCGGAGGTGGGTTTGACGCCCGGCGTGGAAACCACCACCGGACCGCTGGGCCAGGGCATCGCCAACGCGGTGGGCATGGCGCTGGCCGAGAAGCTGCTGGCCGCGGAGTTCAACCGCGACGGCCATGAGATCGTGGACCACCACACCTATGTGTTCATGGGCGACGGCTGCATGATGGAAGGCATCAGCCACGAAGCTTGCGCGCTGGCCGGCGCCTGGAAGCTGGGCAAGCTGATCGCCCTCTACGACGACAACGGCATCTCGATCGACGGCGAGGTGGCGCCCTGGTTCGTGGACGACACGCCGGCGCGCTTCAGGGCCTACGGCTGGAACGTGATCGGGCCGGTCGACGGCCACGACGTGCAGGCGGTCGAGCGCGCCCTCGCCGATGCGCGCCGCAGCCTCGAGCGGCCCACCCTGATCGTCGCCGACACGCACATCGGCAAGGGCAGCCCGAACCGCGCCAACACCGCCAAGGCGCACGGCGAGGCGCTCGGCCTGGAGGAAGTCAGGCTGACGCGCGAAGCCATGGGGTGGCCGCACGAACCCTTCGTGGTGCCCAAGGAGGTGTACGCCGACTGGGACCACCGGGCCAAGGGCGCGGCCGCCCAGGCGGAGTGGGACCAGCGTTTCGCCGCCTACCGTGCCGCGTTTCCCGCGCTGGCGGCCGAGTTCAGCCGGCGCATGCAAGGCGAGCTGCCGCAGAATTTCGCGCAGGTGGCGCTGGATGCCGCGGTGGCGGCGCACGCCAAGGCCGAGACGGTGGCTTCGCGCAAGGCCTCGCAGCTGGCGCTGGAGGCGTTCACCGCGGCGCTGCCCGAATTGCTGGGCGGATCGGCCGACCTGACCGGCTCGAACCTGACCAACACCCGCAGCACGCCGCCCTTGCGCTTCGGCGCGGCCGGCGAGGTCAAGCTGGCGGACGCCGAGGCGGGCGCCGACCGGCGCATCGGCCGGCACATCAATTACGGCGTGCGCGAATTCGGCATGGCCGCGATCATGAACGGGCTGGCCCTGCACGGCGGCTACATTCCCTACGGCGGCACCTTCCTGACCTTCAGCGACTACAGCCGCAATGCGATCCGCATGGCCGCGCTGATGAAGAAGCGCGTGGTCCATGTCTTCACGCACGACTCGATCGGGCTGGGCGAGGACGGGCCGACGCACCAGTCGATCGAGCACGCCGCCAGTCTGCGGCTGATTCCCAACCTGGACGTCTGGCGGCCCTGCGACACGGCCGAGACCGCTGTCGCCTGGGCCGCCGCCCTGCGCAACACGGCTCGCCCGACGGCCCTGCTGCTGTCGCGCCAGAACCTTCCGTACGCACCCAAGGCGGGCCTGGATGACATCGCCAAGGGCGCCTACGTGCTGGCCGAAGCGGCCGAGGTGGGGCTGCCCCGCAAGCCGCAGGCGGTGATCGTCGCCACCGGCTCGGAAGTGCAGCTGGCCCTGAAGGCGCAGGAGCTGCTGGCGGCGCGGCAGATCGCGGTGCGGGTGGTGTCCATGCCCAGCACGACCGTGTTCGACCGCCAGGGCGCCGCCTACAAGAACGAGGTGCTGCCCGCCGGCGTGCCGCGCATCGCCGTCGAGATGGGCGCGACCGACGGTTGGTGGAAATACGGCTGCGCGGCCGTGGTCGGCATAGACACCTATGGCGAGTCGGCGCCCGCCAGCGCGCTGTTCAAGCACTTCGGCTTCACGCCGGAGAACGTGGCCGATACCGTCCGCGCCGTGCTGCAACGCCCGACCTAACCCGGACTTTCCTTCTCATCGAATTCATCATTTAGCAGGAGCTAGCTATGACCATCAGGATCGGCATCAACGGTTTCGGCCGCATCGGACGCATGGTGTTTCGCGCCGCGGTCCAGAACTTCAACGACATCGAGGTGGTCGGCATCAACGACCTGCTCGAGCCGGACTACCTGGCCTACATGCTCCAGTACGACAGCGTGCACGGCCGCTTCAAGGGGCAGATCGCGGTCGAGGGCAGCACCATGCTGGTCAACGGCAGGAAGATCCGCCTGACGGCGATGAAGGACCCGGCCGAGCTGAAGTGGAACGAGGCCGGCGCCGACATCGTCATCGAGTCCACCGGACTGTTCCTCAACAAGGAATCGGCGCAGAAGCACCTGGCGGCCGGAGCGAAGAAGGTGATCATGTCGGCGCCCTCGAAGGACGACACGCCCATGTTCGTGTTCGGCGTGAACGACAAGACCTATGCCGGCCAGGCCATCATCTCCAACGCATCGTGCACCACCAACTGCCTGGCGCCGGTCGCGAAGGTGCTCAACGACAAGTGGGGCATCAAGCGCGGCCTGATGACCACCGTGCACGCCGCCACCGCCACCCAGAAGACGGTGGACGGCCCGAGCAACAAGGACTGGCGCGGCGGCCGCGGCATTCTGGAGAACATCATCCCCTCCTCCACCGGCGCGGCCAAGGCCGTGGGCGTGGTGATCCCCGAGCTGAACAAGAAGCTCACCGGCATGAGCTTTCGCGTCCCCACGTCGAACGTGTCGGTGGTGGATCTCACGGTGGAACTGCTCAAGGAAGCCACGTACAAGGAGATCTGCGCCGAGATGAAGGCGCAGAGCGAGGGCGCGCTCAAGGGCATCCTGGGCTACACCGAGGACAAGGTGGTGGCGACGGATTTCCGCGGCGATGCGCGCACCTCGATCTTCGACGCCGACGCCGGCATCGCGCTGGACGGCACCTTCGTCAAGCTGGTGACCTGGTACGACAACGAGTGGGGCTACTCCAACAAGATCCTGGAGATGGTGCGGGTGATCGCGAAGTAGGGTCACGCGCTCGCAACCGACGCGCCCTCCGGGGCGCTTTTTTTCGGCTGTGACCGGCGCGTCCGCGAGGGGGAATCTCTCAGCGCAGCTTCGAATTCTTCAGCAGCAGGGCCAGCGCCGGGCCCTGCATGAGCTTGATCCCGTTGCGGCGGGCCAGCGCCTGGGCGTTGCTGCTGAGCTCGCCGAGCGTCACATAGAGGCACTCGCTCGCCCCCGCGGCCTGCGCGGCGCCGTACAGCGCCTGCAGCGACTCCTCGCCAGGGCGCGCGGCCTTCCAGCGCCGCGCCACCACCAGCGTGGTGCGCCCCTGGCGCGAGAGCGTGAAGTCGGCCGCGCCCTGCGTCCGCTCGACGCGATAGCCCTGGCCGGCGAAGCCGTCTTCCAGCAGTGCTGAAAACTGCGCCCAGTTCATCCTGCCAACGGCCTCGAGAATCTCCCCGGCCCGGCGCGCGCTGGGCTGCTGCAGCTGGCGCCACAGCGCGATCACGCCGATCACCGCGAACGGAAAGCCGCTCAAGGCCCCGGCCACGCGATAAGGCTGCGGGAACAGCGCGAATGCCGCCGCTCCCAGCAGGACCGCCAGCAGCACACTGATCCACCAGGGCGAGCGCAGCAGCACCGCGAACAGCGAGTTGGGCGCCATCTTCAGCTTCATGGCCGCCTCCGTTCTCCTCGCGGCGTTAGCGCGCGCGCCTCAATGGTGGTGTCCATGCTCGCCGTGCACATGGCGATGCGCGATCTCTTCCTGCGTGGCGGGCCGCACGCCGGTGACATTCAGGACAAAGCGCAGCTCGCGGCCGGCCAGCGGATGGTTGCCGTCGAGCATCACCTTGTCGCCCTTGATCTTCATGACATGGAACACATGCGGCTGTCCGCTGTCGGTGTGCCCCTCCAGCTGCCCGCCGACCTTCACGCCGGGCGGGAATTCCGATTTGGGGATGGTGCGCACCAGCGACTCGTCGCGTGCGCCGAACGCGTCCTCGGGCTTGAGTTGCAGGGTCGCTTCGTAGCCCGGTTCGCGGCCTTCGAGCGCGGCCTCGATCTTGGGCAGGGTGTTCTCGTAGCCGCCGTGCAGGTAGACCATGGGATCGCGGCTTTGCTCGATCAGCCTGCCATTGGCTTCGGCGACCTTGTAGCGCAGTGTGACGACAGTGTCTTTTTCGATCTTCATGCCGAGATTCTGCCGGGAAACGCCGCCGGGCCCGATGGAGTGCCGCCGCCAGCGGTCAACCCTTGAAAATGGCTTCCAGGTCGACTTCGGCCGTGCTGTTGTTCAGCTTGAGGCTGCGCTCGATGTGGTCCAGGTGTTCCAGCATCAGTTTCTCGGCGCGCCCGCGGTCGCGCTTGGCGATCGCTTCCACGATCAGGGCATGCTCGTCGTTCCTGCAGCTGGCGGCCGTCGGCGCGTCGTACAGGAAGATCGTCAGGCAGGTGAGCATGCACAGCTCGCGCATGCTGCGCGCCAGCGCGGAGTTGCCGGCCAGTTCGGCGGCCAGGGTGTGGAACTCGCCGGACAGGCGGATCACCG
>JAMPXR010000260.1 GCA_023701085.1 Ramlibacter sp.
CCCAGGCCCTTCATCTGCTCCTGCACGCGCTCGGTCGCGCCGCGCCCCACCGCGATCATCGTGATCACGGCGCCCACGCCGATGATGATGCCCAGCATCGTGAGCACGCTGCGCAGCTTGTTGGAAGCCAGCGCCCGCAGCGCGGAGCGCAGGGCCGCAAGCATGTTCATGCCGGCACCCCGGAAGCAGAAGCCGCGGAAAGCGGAGAAATCGGGGTCTGTCCGAAAATCGGGGTCTGACCCCGATTTTGAATGGGTGTCTGACCCCAATTCTTTGAGGGTTGCAGCGCGTCCTCGAGGATGTGGCCGTCCTTGAACACGAGCTTGCGCCGGGCCCATGCGGCGATGTCGGCCTCGTGCGTCACGATGACGACGGTCATGCCCTGCACGTTGAGATCGGCCAGCAGCCGCATGATGTCTTCCGACGTCTCCGAGTCCAGCGCGCCCGTGGGCTCGTCGGCCAGGATCAGCTGCGGTTGGTTGACGAGCGCGCGGGCGATCGCCACACGCTGCTGCTGCCCGCCCGAGAGTTCCGCCGGCGTGTGGTTGAAGCGCTCCCCCAGCCCGACCTTCTGAAGGGCCGCCACGGCGCGCTCGCGGCGCTGGGCCGCCTTGACGCCGGCATAGACCATCGGCAGTTCCACGTTTTCCAGGGCGCTGGTGCGCGGCAGCAGGTTGAATTGCTGGAACACGAACCCGATACGGCGGTTGCGCACCGAGGCCAGCTGATCGGTTTGCATGCCTTCCACCGCTTCGCCCGCCAGCCGATACTCGCCGGCGGTTGGCAAGTCCAGGCATCCCAGGATGTTCATCAGCGTCGACTTGCCCGAGCCCGACGCGCCCATGATCGCCACGAACTCGCCCTCCTCGATGTCGAGCGACACGCCGCGCAGGGCGTGCACCGTCTGGTCCCCCATGCTGTAGACCTTGGTCAGGTCGCGCGCTTCGATCAGGGCCATGTCAGAACGGCATCCGCGGCCCGGCCGGGCGCGCGCCCGCCGCCGGTGCATTGGGCGCGATCACGCCGGTGATCACGACCGCGCCCTCCTTGAGTTCGGCCGCGTCGGGCGAATTCGGCGCGACGACCAGTTCCGTGCTAGTCCCGTCGGTGATGCCCAGGCGCACGTTGAATGCCTTGGGCTTGCCGCCGTCCCCCAGCAGGTAGAGGCGCCCGCGCGTGACGGCCCGCCCGGCCGCTTCGATCTGCATGGCCGCGTATTTGGGCTTTTGTTCCGGCGTCAGCAGCTCGCCGATGCGCGCGCGCACATCGGTGGAGATGCGCTCGCGCGCCTTGGCGCGCTCCTCCGCGGGCAGCTCGCGCAGTTGCATGAACCTGGGCCGCGCGTCGGCATAGATGGCATCCACCTTTTCCATTTGCGAGGGCGTCAATTCCAGCTCAGTGACCAGCCGGGCGCGAAACTCGGCGGTCGCGCCGCCCGCGGCTCCGCCGCCGGCGCCTCCCGTCGCGGCAGGGTCGGACCTTGCCGGGGCCGTCGCGCCCGTCGCCTGGGGCGCCGGTTTCCCGGCCACTGGCTGCCGTTCCCCGCCGGGCGCGGGCTGCGCCTGTGCCTGCGACATCCAGCTCCACCGCCCGGCGTCGCCGGTCGTGCCATTGCCCGACGCAGGCCTTGCGGCAGGTGCAGCCCCAGGCGCCGCCGCCGGTTCGACCCCCGCGATGCGCACCCGCAGCGCCGCGTTCGGGAACTTCAGGACGCTCTCGCGCGAATCGGTCACCACCCGCACGTTGGCGGTCATGCCCGGCAGCAGCCTGCCGCCGGCGTTGGAGAAGCCCACCACCGCGACATAGGTCACCACGTTCGCGACGTTCTGCGCCGCCTTGCGAACTTGCCGGATCTCGCCCTCGAAGGTCTGTCCCGGAAAGGCGTCGACGGTGAAGGTCGCGCGCTGGCCGGTGCGGATGCGGCCGACGTCGCTCTCGTCGATGCTGGCATCGACCTGCATGTCCTGCAGGTTTTGCGCGATCACGAACAATTCGGGCGCCTGCAGGCTGGCGGCCACCGTCTGGCCCTTTTCCACGGCCCGCTTGATCACGATGCCGTTGACCGGCGAAGTGATCCGGGTGCGCCCCAGATCGACGCGGGCCTGCGCCAGCGCGGCCTGCCGCTGGGCGACGCTGGCCTGCGCGCTCTTGATCTGGGCGCTGGTCACGCCCAGCTGCGCCTGTGCCGATTTCAGGGACTCGGTGCTGGTATTGACCAGGGCGCGTGCCTTGTCGGCCTCGCTTTGCGCGATGAACTGCCGGTCCACCAGCATCTTCTTGCGCTCGTAGTCGCGTTGGGCTTCGGCCAGGTCCACCTGGGCGCGCGAAACCATCGCCCGGCTGGCGGCGGCATTGGCCTCGGCGGTGAGCACGGCGGCCAGGGCCGAATCCACGTCCGCCTGGGCCTGGCGCACCCGGTATTCGAAAGTCTCGGGATCGATCAGCGCGATCAGCTGCCCCGACTTGACCTCGGAGTTGAAGTCCACATACAGCTCCTTGATCTGGCCCGACACCTGGGTGCCCACGGAGACCTGGGTCACCGGATTGACGGCGCCGGATGCCGACACCGTCGCCTGCAGCGGGCCCCGTTCGATCTTGCCGGTGCGATAGCTCACATCCGGCGCCCGGCCCTGCGTCCACCACCATCCACCGGCCGCCGCCAGCGCGAGCACGAGGGCCGCCGCCAGCCGCAGCGTCCAGGAAAACTTGTTCATGCGATCGATTGTAGAAATGCGCTGCGTCGCGACCGCGTCGGGCATGTGTCGGCCGTGTAAAGGCGCGCATGCCGCGATCGTGGATTTCTTCCGGCGGCGACGGTCTCACCTAAAATGAACAGGTGCCGTCGCCATCCCACACCATGAGACCGCTTCCTTCCGAGGAACTCGAGCGCCTCGCGCACAAACGAGCCGGCGCCAAGCTCGGCTGGTACGTTCACGCCGCGCTCTACCTCGTGGTCAATCTGTTCGTGTTCGCGATATCGCACTACGGCTTCGGCGAGCGCTCCTGGCCCATGTTGCCGCTGCTCGGCTGGGGGCTCGGTCTCGGCTTGCACGGCATCTCGGTATTCATGCTCGGCGCCGGTGGCCAGTTCCGCGAGCGGCTGCTTCAGCAGGAACGCGACCGGCTGCGCCGCCAGCGCAACGGGTCGTAGATCCAGCCGCCGGGCGCCTGCGCCGAGACCGTTCACGGCGAAGCGGCCGCGTCCCCGGCCTCGGCCTGCGCGGCCTGCACGGCGTGGTACAGCGTCGGAAGCTGCTCGCGGTGCATCGCGGCCAGCCGGGCCAGATGGCGCCTGCCCTTGGGCAGCAGGTGCACCTGGACCTGGCGGCGATCCTGCGGATGGGGCTTGCGCTGCACCAGCCCCAGTTCCTCGCAACGCGACACCAGCGCCACGACGCCGTGCGGCTGTGCCTGCAACCGCTGCGCAAGCTCACCGATGGTGGCCCAAGCGCGCCCGGGAAAGCCGCAGACATGCAGCAACAACTGGTATTGCAGGACGGTGATGCCCTCGCGGCGCGCCGCGTCCTCGCTGAAACGCAGGAAGCAGCGCAGCCGGTATCGGAATTCGGACAGCGCCTCCAGCGCTTGCTTCGTAGGAGGCGCCGGGGCTGGGCCGGCGTCCGCCGGCGGGTGCTTTCTTCTCACGAGGGCGAATTTAGCAGAGCTGCCATGCGAGCAAGGAAGCCGGCCCGTGCTTCAGGCGGTGCCAGCCATCCCCCACGGTTGAGGCAAGTGTCTGTCACGGTTTGTGGGCATCGTCCTACAGCCGGCGGGCCGGCGCCGAGGTCTACTACAGGTCAATCACCCCGACTCCTCTGAGTCCCCTCCTCCTCCGGGGTGAGCTGGTCCGGCCCTCCGTCCCGCGACTAGCATGTTGCCCCCAGGCCGCAATGCCTGGGGGTTCTTTTTTTCTCCCCCACGCGACGCAGGCAAAAAAAAGCGAAGTATGTACTTGACTAAGAAAAGCTCAGCTGCAACACTTCAGGCCGACAGGCCGGTACAGAAGTGCGCTGCCCGCTACTTGGCGGGCTTGCGTGCTTTCTTCGCTGCTGCTGGCTTAGCCTTGACGACTGGCTTGTGCGGCTCTGGCGGTGTGCTCAAGAACCGCCGCGCTATGTCATCCATCGTGAAGGGTGACGGCTCGTCCTGCTTGGCTGGCTTGGTCATTCCGGAAGTTTAGGCCATGGCCGATCCCACAGCAATGCCAGCCGCTGTAGACGGCCAGGACGCCCTTGCGGCGATCTCTGGTTGGGTGGGATGGGATCAGTGGGAAGTTGACCGCAGCGCCATTCGTCTGGATGGCAAATTCACACTCGCGCAGCTTGAGGCGCTATGCCTGTTCATGCGCGAGAATCAGGAATAACAGCTCGTCCAGCTTGGCCTGATAGAACTCAATCGCCAGTTCGGTGACGGTCCCGGCGATGGGTTCTATGGGCTTCCCCAAGTGATCCTCTGGGCGGTGCACGGTGAAGCGCTTGCCCTTCTTGTCGCGGCAATGGAATGCTCGCAGGATTAGGGAAAGTCTGAACAAGTCCACCGATCATGCCTTGGCGCGTTGAATCTGGCAAAGGAGCGGTGGCGATGGGTCAAATGAGTTTTGCGGACGCGGAGTACGCGGGCAAGAGGAAGAAGACGCGGCGCGAGGTCTTCCTCGAAGAGA
>JAMPXR010000261.1 GCA_023701085.1 Ramlibacter sp.
CCACGCTTTTCACTTCGTGTAATGCGCTGCCCCCCGAGGGGGCCCTGCGCGCTTGGGGCGGCCCGGCGCCGCGCAGAGGAGCCTGACATGGCCAGAATGAAATTCATCTGCGATGCCGAGCGGTGCATCGAGTGCAACAGTTGCGTCACGGCCTGCAAGAACGAGCACGAGGTGCCCTGGGGCGTCAACCGCCGCCGCGTGGTCACGCTCAACGACGGCATTCCCGGCGAGCGCTCGATCTCCGTGGCCTGCATGCATTGTTCGGACGCCCCCTGCATGGCGGTGTGCCCGGTCAACTGCTTCTACCGCACCGAGGAAGGCGTGGTGCTGCACGACAAGGACATCTGCATCGGATGCGGCTACTGCAGCTACGCCTGCCCGTTCGGGGCGCCGCAGTTCCCCGCGTCGGGCACCTTTGGCGTGCGCGGCAAGATGGACAAGTGCACCTTCTGCGCCGGCGGGCCCGAGGCCAACGGCTCCCAGGCCGAGTTCGAAAAATACGGCCGCAACCGGCTGGCCGAGGGCAAGCTGCCCGCCTGTGCCGAGATGTGTTCGACCAAGGCGCTGCTGGGCGGGGACGGCGATGTGGTGGCCGACATCCTGCGCAACCGGGTGCTCAAGCGCGGCAAGGGCGCGGAGGTCTGGGGCTGGGGCACGGCCTACGGTTCCAGGCAGGCGGGCCAGCCCGAAGGGAAGAAATCATGAAGCACATCCCGATCTTCATCGCGGGGGCCGCGGCACTGGCTGTCCTGGCGGCCTGCACCGAACAGACGCAGACCATCGGGACGGCCGGCCGCGTGGACACGGCGGCGTTCCAGGGGACCGGCATGCCATTCGCCGCGCCCGGCTGGAAACAGGGCGACAAGACCAGCTGGGAGCAGCAGCTCAAGACGCGGCTGCAGATGGGGCAGAACGACTATGCCAAGATCAACTGAACTGCTGGGCGGCCTCCTGTTGGGCCTGGCCGCGCTGGTTGTCAGCGGCGGCGCGGCCGGACAGGCCGCGCAGCAAGGCCAGAGCGCCGGCAGCCCGGCCGCGCCCGTCCGGTCGATGGAGGACCTCGCACCGCCGGCGCAGCAAGGCGGCATCCAGGGCCAGAACATCTTCGATGTCAAACCCGAGGTCAAGCCCGACGCGAGCTCCGACCCCGACTACATGAAGCAGAGCAATGCCGAGCGCAACAAGGTGCAGCCCGGCAACAGCGGGCCGATGTGGCACGCCATCGCGCGCGGCGTGGAAGGCTACAGCAGCCTGCCCAAGAGCCAGGCGCCGGAGGCCGGCATCCTGATTCAGCCGCCGGTGCAGTATCCCGGCTCGCGCATGACGACGGCGGGCGAGGCCTGGCGCCAGGTGCGCAACAACTGGCTCATACCGTACGGAGGCGCGCTGGTCCTGATCGCACTGGGCGCGCTGGCCATCTTCTATTTCAGTCGCGGGCCGATCGGGCACCACGACGCCGTGGGTGGCGGCGGGCGCAGGATCGAGCGCTTCACGCCCTTCGAGCGCTCGGCGCACTGGGCCAATGCGATCGCCTTCTCCATCCTCGCGATCTCGGGGCTGGTGATGGCGTTCGGCAAGTTCTTTCTGCTGCCGGTGCTGGGGGGCGCCCTCTATGGGTGGCTCACTTACGCACTGAAGAACCTGCACAACTTCGCCGGACCGGTGTTCGCGGTGTCGCTCGTGATCGTCCTCATCACCTTCGTGCGTGACGAATTTCCCCAAAGCGGGGACCTGCGCTGGATGCTCAAGCTGGGCGGCGTCTTCAGGAAGTCGGGCCAAGAGCTGCCCGCGCATCGCTTCAACGCGGGCGAGAAGGTCGTGTTCTGGATCGGTGCGTTCGTCCTGGGCCTCATCGCGGTCGCATCCGGGCTGGTCATGGATCACCTCATCCCCAACCTCGTGTACGACCGCGGCACCATGCAGATCGCGCACATGGTCCATGCCGTCGCCACCGTGTTGATGATGACCCTCTTCGCGCTGCACATCTACCTGGGCACGATCGGCTATCGCGGCGCCTACACGGCGATGCGGCACGGCTACGTGGATGAAGCCTGGGCCCAGGAGCATCACGCCTACTGGCACGAGGACATCAAGGCCGGCAGGATTGCGGCGCACCGCAGCCAGCCGCCCGCTGCCGCCGGGGACGTGGAAACAGCGCGGCCGGCCTGAAGGACCGCAGGAGACAACTCATGAAGACAGTTCTGGTGTCCAGTGTGCTGGCAAGCGCTTGTGCGCTCTCGCTGGCCAAGCTGCCGCCGCCCGACGAGGCGGCCAAGGCCAAGGCGGCGGAAACGACCGCCAAAGCGGCGTGGCAGGCCAAGGTCGACGGATACCAGCTGTGCAAGGTGCAGGACAAGATCGCGGCGCAATACATGAAGACGGCGGCCAGGAAACCGGCGGCTGCGGCTGCCCCCGCGCCCGCCACCCCGCCTGCGGCTGCCGCTTCCGCAAGCGCCGCTCCCGCGACCGCCGCCGCGCCGGCGCAGCCCGCGGCCTCGGGCACGCCCGTGGCGGCCAAGCCGCCGCCGCCCTGCATCGATCCGGGGCCGTTCGCCTACAACCCGCCAGAGCAGAAACCTCTGGAGACCGCCGGAGCGCACTCGCCCAGCGGTACGGCGGCCAGCCCGCCGAGCGTGAAGCCGAATTCGGCCGAGATGGCGCCCGCCAAGAAATAAGCGTCCTCGCGCTTGCTCGGGCGGCGAGAAACTGGTGCTGGGAGCGGTATTGCGCCAGCGCCCAATGCCGGCCGTTCCCTCCGACGCAGATGAGGCCGGTGGCCGGGCGTCCGGGCGCAGGCTCCATTCGCGCCGCCCTGGACAGCAATGCAGCACGACGTTGGCGCGGCGACGAGGCACGCGCTTTCCCTGGCCGGTTCCGCGCGAGCGTGAGCCGGAGAACGGATACCCGGCCACCGGCTTCGCCCTGAACTGAACCCATGATCGTGCTGGACAAACACCGAAGCCGCCCGCGCCAGCCGTGTTTTGCGGTAGCCTTCCAGTTATGCCCCTGCCTTTCCTGACCGAAGCCCGTGCGCCGCTGACGCGGGAGATCGCGACCGTCAACGAGCACGGCGAGTCTGACACGGTTTCCATCCCTGCCGAACGGCCGCTGACGGTCTATGTCGACAACCGGGAACTGGTCACGCTGATGACACTGGGCGCGCGGCCCGAATGGCTGGTGCTGGGCTATCTGCGCAACCAGCGGCTGGTCAATGCCGTGGACGAAGTCGAATCGATCACGGTGGACTGGGAGGTCGATGCGGCGGCGGTGAAGACCCGCGGCGGCATCGAGCGCATCGAGGAGCGCACCGCCAGCCGGGTGATCACGACCGGCTGCGGCCAGGGCAGCGTGTTCGGCGGCCTGATGGACGAGATCGACAAGATCGACCTGCCGCCCGCTTCGATCACGCAGTCGCAGCTCTACGGCATCGTCAACGTGATCCGGCTGCAGGAGAGCACGTACAAGTCGGCCGGTTCGGTCCACGGCTGCGCGCTGTTCCGGGGCGAGGAGATGCTGCTGTTCGTGGAGGACGTGGGCCGCCACAACGCCATAGACACCATCGCCGGCTGGATGTGGCTGCAGGACCCGCCGATGGCCAGCGCGGACAAGGTTTTCTACACCACCGGACGGTTGACCAGCGAGATGGTGATGAAGTCGGCGCAGATGGGCGTGCCCGTCGTCGTGTCGCGCAGCGGCATCACGCAGATGGGCCACGCCATTGCCCAGCGCCTGGGCCTGTGCGCCATCGGGCGGGCCGCCAACAAGCGCTTCCTTTGCTACAGCGCGCCGCAGCGCCTGCAACTGCAACCCGAACTGGCCGGGCCCAAGTTGCGCGCGGTCGCCTGATGGCCCTAATGCCGGCTTGAGTCTTGTGCGTTAAGGTGGCGCCATGACTGTCACCTCATCCTGGCGGCTGGGATGGCGCACACTCTGGCGCGACCTGCGCGCCGGCGAGCTGCGCCTGCTGATCGTGGCCGTGACCCTGGCCGTGGCCGCGCTCACGGCGGTGGGCTTCCTGGCCGACCGGCTCAACGGAGGCCTGTCGCGCGACGCGCGCCAGCTGATCGGCGGCGACGCCGTGATCGCCAGCGACAACCCGACGCCGCAGGCCTTCGTCGAGCGCGCGCGCTCGCTCGGCCTGCGCTCGCTCACGACCCTGAGTTTTCCGACCATGGCGCGCGCGCCGGACGCGCTGGGCGGGGCCAGCCGGCTGGTCGCGCTGAAGTCCGTGGGGCCCGGCTATCCCCTGCGCGGCAACCTCAAGGTGAGCCAGCAAGCGGACGCGCCCGCCGCCGACACGCGCGACATTCCCGCGCCGGGACAGGCCTGGGTGGACGCGCCATTGCTCGACATGCTGGGCCTGAAGATCGGCGATGCTTTGCTGCTGGGCGACACGCAGCTGCGCATCGCGCGCATCATCGTGGTCGAACCGGACCGCGGCAGCGGCTTCGTGAATTTCGCGCCGCGCGTCATGATCAACGAGTCCGACCTGGCCGCGAGCGGCCTGGTCCAGCCGGCCAGCCGCATCGGCTACCGCTTCGCCGTGGCCGGTCCGGACGCCCGGGTGAGCGCGTTCACGAAGTGGGCCGCGCAGGAGCTGAAGAACCCTTCGGTGCGCGGCGTGCGCGTGGAGTCCATGGACAGCGGCCGGCCCG
>JAMPXR010000262.1 GCA_023701085.1 Ramlibacter sp.
TCGTATTGCAGGTGCGCCTTGACTTCGGGCCATTCGCCGGCGGCCAGGCTGTACATCACCGTGTCGCGCACGGTGCCGTCGCGCCGCAGCGCGTGGTGGCGCAGCACGCCGTCCTTGCGCGCCCCCAGGCGCTCGATGGCGGCCTGGCTCGCGAAGTTGTAGTTGTCGGTGCGCCAGCCCACCAGCGCGGCGCCCAGCGCCTCGAAGGCGTGCGCCAGCAGCAGCAACTTGCAGCTGGTGTTCACGTGGCTGCGCTGCCAGCGCCTGCCGTACCAGGTGTAGCCGATCTCCAGGCGCTCGACCGAGGCAGCGATGTCGTGATAGCGGGTGCTGCCGATGATCCGGCCGCTGGGGCGGTCGCGCACCACGAAGGGCAGCATGTGCCCGCCGTCCTGCCCCTTCAATGCCGCGGCGACGTAGGCCGCCGTCTCGCCGGGCGCCGGCACCGAGGTGACGCGCAGGTTCCACAGCTCGCCGTCGCGCGCCGCGCTTTCCAGATCGGACGCGTGATCGGCCGCGAGCGGCTCCAGCCGAACCAGCGGTGTTTCCAGCGTGCAGGGCTCGGGTTTGCGCATGTCAGTGGCCGCAACAGCGAACGCGGTTTCAGCGATTGTGACGCTGCATGAACACCAGCTTTTCGAACAGGGTCACGTCCTGCTCGTTCTTGAGCAGGGCCCCGACCAGCGGCGGCACCGACACCTTGTCGTCCTTGCTCTGCAGGGCCTCCAGCGGGATGTCCTCGGCCACCAGCAGCTTGAGCCAATCCAGCAGTTCGCTGGTGGAAGGCTTCTTCTTCAGGCCGGGCAGGTTGCGCACGTCGTAGAACGTCTTCATGGCGGCCGTCAGCAGTTCCCGCTTCAGGCCCGGGAAATGCACGTCGATGATCTGCTTCATCGTCTCCGCGTCGGGAAAGCGGATGTAGTGAAAGAAGCAGCGGCGCAGGAACGCGTCGGGCAGTTCCTTCTCGTTGTTGGAGGTGATGAAGACGAGGGGGCGGTGCCTGGCCTTGACCAGATCGCGCGTCTCGTAGACGAAGAACTCCATGCGGTCGAGCTCGCGCAGCAGGTCGTTCGGGAATTCGATGTCCGCCTTGTCGATCTCGTCGATCAGCAGCGCGACCGGCCGGTCGGCCGTGAACGCCTGCCACAGCACGCCCTTGACGATGTAGTTGTGGATGTCCTTGACGCGCTCCGAACCTTCCACGTCGGCAAGCTGCGAGTCGCGCAGCCGGCTCACCGCGTCGTATTCGTACAGGCCCTGCTGCGCCTTGGTCGTGGACTTGATGTGCCACTGCAGCAGCGGCATGTTCAGCGACTGGGCGACTTCCTCGGCCAGCATGGTCTTGCCGGTGCCGGGCTCGCCCTTGACCAGCAGCGGGCGCTTGAGCGTGATGGACGCGTTGACGGCAAGCATCAGGTCTTGCGTGGCGACGTAGTTCTGTGAGCCTTGGAACTTCATGGGGTATTGGATGGGAGTGGATGCAGCGCGCAAAGTCGCCACATATAATGAAAAGTTTATTGGAACACCGGCTTGTGCCTCAATTGTGCTCGCAAAATGACAAAGTTGTTCAATACGCTCTTTAGCATCGTTGTCGCTTCCGTGACCGGTGTGGCGCAGGCGCAGGCGCCCGCCAAGGCGCCCACGGCGGCGCAAGCGGCGGCCCAGTTGAAGGCGGCCGTCTCCATCGACGCCAAGGTGGCCACCTGCGTCGGTTGCCACGGCATCAAGGGCTACCAGGCGAGTTTCCCCGAGGTCTACAAGGTTCCCAAGATCGCGGGCCAGAGCGCCAGGTACATCGCATCGGCCCTGACGGAGTACAAGCAGGGCAACCGGCGCCATCCCACCATGCGCAGCGTGGCCGCCACCTTGTCGGAAAAGGACATCACCGAGATCGCGGCCCACTACGAGGCGCTGGGCAAGGACCCCGCCGTGACCCTGCCGGCGACAGCGGACAAGGCGCCGGACCCGCAGGTCGCCGCGCTGCTGCAGAAGGCCGCCTGCGTTTCCTGCCATGGCGCGAATTTCGCCAAGCCCATCGACCCGAGCTATCCCAAGATCGCCGGGCAGCATGCGGATTACCTGTTCGTCGCGCTCAAGGCCTACAAGGCCGACAACAATCCCAGCGTCGGGCGCACCAATGGCGTCATGGGCGCGATCGCCAAGCAGTTCTCCAACGCGGAACTCAAGGCCTTGGCGGCCTATGTCGGCTCGCTGGAGGGCGACCTGAAGACGGTGCCGGACCGCAAGTTCAGGTAGCGACGGAACAGGCCCTAACCGGTGGCGCGGCGCCGCACGCAGTCGATGTAGGCGGCGCCGTCGGGAGGCCGGCCGGAGCGCTGGCTTTCCCAGAGCATTCGGCCCAGGCACTCCATCGCTTCATGGTGCGCATCGTGCAAAGAGCCGCGCCGCGCGGCCAGCAGTTCCACGGCCTGCCGGATGCCGTGTGGCTGGTCGATGGAACACTGCTCGCTGATCGACAGGTGCATGGACAGGTGCAGGAACGGGTTGGTGCGGCCGTCCTGCCCATCGTAGGCGCGCGCCAGTGCGGCATCGAGGTCGCCGAGGTCGGCCTCGTACTCCGGATGCTCCTGCAGCCACTGGCCGGCCAGCGTTTCCAGGGCGTCCAGCGGCTGCCCGGCGCGCGACTTGGCGCGGACGGCGCAAAAGAAGCGCCGCACGTCGTCTTGCGATGGATTGAACATGCCCCCAGCGTAGCATGGCGTCCGCGTCCTACGGACGAGGCCGGGCCCAAGTGCTACGCTGCGTGGCGGGCCGGCCGCCGCCGGAGCCGGCCCGCTCCCCTGTTCCTTGTTTTCCGGCACGGAGAAATCGCCATGACCGCCATGAGAATCGTCGGCATCGTCCTGGTGCTGCTGGGCATCGCCGGTTATTTCACGGGTGGCCTCAGCTTCAACCAGGAAACCACGCAGGCCCAGCTCGGTCCGCTGAAGTTGCAGGTCCAGGAAAAGAAGACGGTCGAAATACCGCTATGGCTGAGCCTGGGCGCCGTCGCCCTGGGCGGCGTCATTCTTCTGGCGAGCCTGCGGCGGGGTTGAGGCCCTTGCCTCGTCGGGCGAGGCGCTGCGCGACACGGCCGGCGGCAAGGCGGTGATGAGGTAGCATCGAAGGCGACCGCTCACGCTCGAATGCGGGCCTGGACGGGCGCGGTTTGACCGCGTTCGCACCGGCGAAAGCAGCGTTGACAGGCCCTGACAGGAACCCACCATGACGAAACAAGCATTCATCTGCGATGCCATTCGCACCCCGTTCGGCCGCTACGGCGGCGCGTTGTCCTCGATCCGCACCGACGACCTGGCTGCGATCCCGCTGAAGGCGCTGATGGCGCGCAACGGGGAGGTCGACTGGCAAGCGGTGACCGATGTCATCTTCGGCTGTGCGAACCAGGCCGGCGAGGACAACCGCAACGTGGGCCGCATGGCCAGCCTGCTGGCGGGGCTGCCCATCGAGCTGCCGGGGGCCACCATCAACCGGCTGTGCGGCTCCGGCCTGGATGCGGTCGGGACGGCCGCGCGCGCCATCAAGTCCGGCGAGGCGACGCTCATGATCGCCGGCGGCGTGGAGAGCATGAGCCGCGCGCCTTTCGTCATGCCCAAGGCGGACAGCGCGTTCAGCCGCAACAACGCCGTGTACGACACCACGATCGGCTGGCGCTTCGTCAACAAGCTGATGAAGGAGCGCTTCGGCGTCGACTCCATGCCCGAGACGGCCGAGCACGTGGCGACCGATTACAAGATCGAGCGCGAGGCGCAGGACCGCATGGGACTGGCCTCGCAGCTGAAGGCGGTGGCGGCGCAGAAGGCCGGGTTCTTCGACAGCGAGATCACGCCGGTCAGCATCGCGCAGAAGAAGGGCGATCCCGTCATCGTGAGCAAGGACGAGCACCCGCGCGAAACCAGCATGGAGGCCCTTGCGAAGCTCAAGCCGATCGTGCGGCCGGACGGCACGGTGACGGCGGGCAACGCGAGCGGCGTCAACGACGGGTCCTGCGCCCTGCTGCTGGCCGACGAGGCGTCGGCCGCAAAGTACGGCCTGACGCCGAAGGCGCGCGTCGTCGGCATGGCGACCGCGGGCGTGGCGCCGCGCGTGATGGGCATCGGCCCGGCGCCGGCCACGCAGAAGGTGCTGGCGCTCACCGGCCTGAAGCTGGAGCAGATCGACGTCATCGAGCTGAACGAGGCGTTCGCCGCGCAGGGCCTGGCGGTGCTGCGCATGCTCGGCCTGCAGGACGACGATCCGCGCGTCAACCCGAACGGGGGCGCCATCGCCCTGGGCCATCCGCTGGGCGCTTCGGGTGCGCGGCTGGCGACGACGGCCGTGAACCAGCTGCAACGGACCGGCGGGCGCTATGCCCTGTGCACCATGTGCATCGGGGTGGGCCAGGGCATCGCCGTCATCCTCGAGCGGGTCTGAGTCGCGGCGGCCGGAAACGGCCGCATCTTCCGGACCGCCTTTGAACTTCCCGCTGATCACCGATCCGTTCTTTTACGCCGTCGCCATTCCGGCGGTGCTCCTCATGGGGATCAGCAAGAGCGGCTTCGGCAGCGGTTTCGGATCGCTGGCGGTGCCGCTGATGGCCTTGGCGGTGACGGTGCCGCAGGCGGCCGCCATCATGATGCCCGTCCTGTTGCTCA
>JAMPXR010000263.1 GCA_023701085.1 Ramlibacter sp.
ATGCGGCATCGCAGCAGCGTCGACGAGCAGAAGTACAGCACGGCGATCTCGAAGAAGATGATCCAGAAGATCAGCATGTCGATGCCGTGGGCGGTGAGCACCATGTAGAAGGTGTCGGCGGCCAGCCAGTGGACCGCCGGCCAGCGCGTCAGCACGACGCCGATGGCCAGCACGCCGCCCACGAGCAGGGCGACCACGGCGATGACGGCGTTGGCGATCATGAGCCGTTCGGCCTGCAGTTCGAACTGCAGACCGGATCTCGGGCAGGTGCGGTAGGTGGTGGACCGCGAGGGGGCGGTCGGCAGGGGGAGTGTCGCGGACATGTTCGGGCCCCCTTACTTGACGTAGATGCGGCCGATCATCTGGTGATGATTGATGCCGCAGTATTCATTGCAGACGATCGAGAAGGTGCCAGACTGGTTCGGCGTCACCTTGATCACGTGTTCGTAGCCGGGCACCACCTGGATGTTGATGTTGGCCGGCTGCAGCGAGAAACCGTGGTTGTAGTCCATGGCGGTGAGGTGCAGTTTGTAGGTCTTGTTCTTTTCCAGTTCCAGGATGGGCCACCAGTTCCAGAGGCGGGCGACCAGGTACACGTCGCTGCCTTCCGGCGGCGCGACCACGGGCACCTTCTGGTCCGTCTCGGTGCGCACGGTGTACTTGTCGACCATGGCCTGCGCCTTCGCCGAGAATTTTTCCGGCGTGGTCTTGTAGGTCTCCGTCGACAGGTTCTGCTTGCCGTAGGCGTGCCAGTAGATCATCATGAAGAACATCACCATGCACCACGCGAAGGCGAGGGCGATCCAGGTGCCTTCGACGCGGTCCAGGGGGTGTTTCCACCAAAGCCGTTCGGCCGGCGGGAGAATTGCGCTCATCGGGTTTCTCCTTACTTGGCCAGCGGGATGGTCAGGATGTCGATGACGCCCCACAGGCTGTAGACCACCATGGGAATCAGCACTCCGAGGAACAGCAGCAGGAACGGGTTGTCCAGCAGCTGCTGCATCAATGGAACCGGGCCGGTGTCCTCTTCTCTCTCGCTCATGTTGTCTCCTGGTTAGTCCGGGGTCGGGGTATTGCGGTTAATGGGAAGCGTTGCGGATGTTCTCCACACGCTGCCAACGCGGCTTTGATCTGGCTCAATAAGATACATTTCAAATGCCTCTTATGGGGGAATACCCGGTCAAAGCCAGGGGCTACGATGCGAGACATGGCTGATCCGGACAAGCGAATATCCCTACTCGTGAAGGTGGCATGGGCCTGCGCGGCGCTGGTCCTGGCCATTACCACCTTGAGCGCATTCATCCGGCTGTCGCAGGCCGCGGTGGGCTGCGAGCCCTGGCCGCAGTGCCATACGCAGGCCTCGCCGCATGCCGCGCAGGACGCGCCCATGAGCCGCGATGGCGCGGTGGCGGCGGCGCGCATCGCCCACCGCGTCACCGCGGTGGCGGCGCTGCTGCTGGTGATCGCGCTGGTGATGACCACGCTGTCCAGGGCGCCCGTGCTGCGGCGCGAAGGACGCATCGCGCTTGCGCTGCTCGCGCTGGCCCTGTTCCTGGCGATCCTCGGGCGTTGGAGCACCGGCGCGCGGGTGCCGGCCGTCATGCTGGGCAACCTGCTGGCAGGATTCGCGATGTTCGCCGTGAGCTGCCGCCTGGCGCGGACAGCGGGCCGGCAGACTGTCGCGCCCATGCGACAGGATCGCCTGGTTCCATGGGCCCGGCTCGGCCTGGCGTTGCTGCTGACACAGATCATTCTGGGCGGACTGGTCAGCGCGGGACGGGCCGGTCCGAGTTGCCCGCAGTTGCTGGCATGCGACATGGCCGCCGGTTCCTGGCAATTCCTGAACCCGTGGCACGAGACGGCGCTGGTCGCGGCGGATCCGGCCAACGCGGCCGGCGCCCTGATCCACGGCTTGCATCGACTGGGAGCCCTGGGGAGCGCCGCGGTGCTCCTGCCCCTGGGTGTGGCGGCCTGGCGCGCTGGCCGCCGCGAAGGCGCCGCCGTGATCGTGCTGCTGGTCCTGCAGGGCGCGCTGGGCGCGCTGCTGGTCGCGCAGAACCTGCCGCTGGCGCTGGCGCTCGCGCACAACGTGGGGGCGGCCTTGCTGCTCGCCGCGGTGCTGGGACTGAGCGGCTCCGAGCGCCCTGCGCACAGCTGAAAAACCAGCCCGCGGCCCATGGCGGCTCAGGAAAAGGACAGGGCTTCGCCGTCGGGGCCGAAGGCGAGGTAGTCGCCGACGCGGCCGGCACGCAGGTTGTCCACCATGGCGTGCAATGCGCCGTCCACCTGCGACGGTGAAGGCGGGCGCCCCGCCTGGCCGGACAGCGCCGCGATGAACACGACCTGCCAGGGCGGGCAGGCCTGGCGCGATTCGTCCACGAGCGCGGCGAAGCTGGAAAGATCGCCGGGCGACTTGTCGACGCAGGCCAGCGGGGCGAGGGCGCCGCCCTGGCCCGCGTGGAAGCGTTCGCGCTGCGCCGCGGTGGCGTCGGCCGGCAACTCCGCGCCGGCGAAGAGGAACAGCAGGCGCTGGGGCTCGGCTTGGGACGCCGCCGCCTGCAGCAGCCGCTCGAAGTGGGATGGTCCGGTCATGGGACGCGAGCGTCGCTGAATTTCACCGTCGCCGATCACCTGGCAAGAGGCTGCCTTTGATCCAGATCAAGCGCGCGCGCAGGCGGCGCGATAGCATAGATGTATCTAGAATGCATCTTTAAGCCTGTCCCACCTTCAATCAACGGAGCTCGCATGACCACCGCAACCGCCACCCAGATCGACGTCCGCACCCTCGAGTGCACCGACCGCCACGCCCTGATCTTCTCCACGTTCGGCCGGCTCTCGCCGGGCACCGCGCTGGAGCTCATCAATGACCACGACCCGGCGCCGCTGCGCAATGTCTTCCAGGCGCAGTACCCCGGCAAGTTCGGCTGGGAATACCTCGAGAAGGGTCCTTCGGCGTGGCGCGTGGCCATCACCAAGCTGGGTGAAGCCAAGAGCAACGGCAGCTGCTGCGGCTCGTGCGGCGGCCAGTAAAAACTCCAGCAGAAAGCAGTACCGGCAGGAAACCCATCGATGAAAAGCACTCACAGGCTCTGGCGCTGGCTGGGCCTCGTTTTCGTACTCTCGTTCGGCGCGCTCGGCTACCTCGGGTGGCAGATCTACCTTCAGGCGCCGCCGATTCCCAAGGCCGTCGTCACCACCCAGGGTGAAGTCCTTTTCACCGGCGAGCAGATCCAGTACGGCCAGCAGGCCTGGCGCTCCACCGGCGGCCAGCAGCTGGGCAGCGTCTGGGGTCACGGCAGCTACTTGGCCCCCGACTGGTCGGCCGACTGGCTGCACCGCGAGGCCGTGGCGCTGCAGTCGATCCGCGCGCAGCAGCACTCCAAGCTGCGGGGCGAGCCTTCGACGGCCGACCGCGCCGCGGTCGCCGCGGTGATGAAGGAGGAAATGCGCCGCAACAGCTATGACGAGACCAGCGGAACGATCACGGTCTCGCCCGAGCGCGCCCGCGCGATCCGCGAAGTCGCCTCGCACTACGAGGGGCTGTTCGGGACCGACCCGTCACTGGCCAAGTTGCGCGAGCAGTACGCGATGGCCGACGACGCGCTGCCGGTCACGCAGGACCGCAAGGCGCTCACGGCCTTCTTCTTCTGGAGCGCGTGGGCGGCCGTGACCGACCGGCCGGGCGAGACCGGCCTGTCCTACACCAGCAACTGGCCGCACGAGCCGCTGGTGGGCAACACCCTCACGACCTCGGCCGCGCTGTGGTCCATGGTCAGCATCATCCTGCTTCTGGCCGGGATCGCCGCCATGCTGTGGCTGCACGGCAGCACGCGGCACGAGGAGCCGGCGCGCGCGCCCCAGTCCGATCCGCTGTTCGGCGCCGTGCCCACGCCGTCGATGAAGGCCACCCGCAAGTACTTCTTCGCCGTGGTGGGCCTCATGCTGCTGCAGATCGGCATGGGCGTGATCACCGCGCACTATGCCGTGGAAGGCCAGTCTTTCTTCGGCATGCCGCTCGTCGAGGTGCTTCCCTATGTGGTCAGCCGCACTGTGCACACCCAGATCGGCATCTTCTGGATCGCCACCGCATGGCTGGCCACGGGCCTGTACATCGCGCCGCTGCTTTCCGGCAAGGAGCCGCGGTTCCAGAAGCTCGGCGTCGATGTCCTGTTCTGGGCGCTGATCGCCATCGTCGTGGGCTCGACCGCCAGCGGCTGGCTGGGCACGCTGCAGCGCAGCGGCGTCGACTTCAGCTTCTGGCTGGGCAACCAGGGCCTGGAATTCACCAGCATGGGACGCGTCTGGCAGATCCTGCTGTTCGTCGGCCTGCTGTTCTGGGCGTTCCTGCTCGGCCGTGCCCTGTGGCCGGCGCTGATGAAGCCGTCGGAGTCGCGCGGGCTGATCGCCATGGTGTTCCTGTCGGCCACCTGCATCGGCGGCTTCTACGCGACCTCGCTCACCTGGGGCCAGGGCACGCACTACTCGATGGTCGAGTACTGGCGCTGGTGGCTGGTCCACCTCTGGGTGGAAGGCTTCTTCGAAGTGTTCGCCACCGCCGTCATCGCGCTGATCTTCACCCGCATCGGCCTGGTGCGTGCCGAGAGCGCCAACCGCGCGATCGTCGCCGAAACCATCGTGTTCCTGTTCGG
>JAMPXR010000264.1 GCA_023701085.1 Ramlibacter sp.
AAGTTCTGGATGACCCTGCCTTCGCTCGCGTTGTCGCGGTCGACGAACGAATGCACGCGCAGGCCTTCGGCATTGCGGAACACGCAGCTGATCACCAGCACCCGCTGCAGGTGCAGCGGCATGAAATCGCTCTGGCCGTTGGCCTGGCGCTCCTGGCACCAGAGCGCGTAGATTTCCTCGTCGGACCGGTCCGGTCCGTGGCCGCGCAAGGCCCGCAGGCCGGCGACGTCGGGGATCGATTCGATGTCGAAAACGAGGACGGGCAGGCTCATGGGGGCCACTGTACCAGCCCCCCATCGGCCGCCCGCGAGCCTAGAACAGCGCTTCCTTGCTGATGCCGCTGCGCACCATGTGCCGCCTGAGCTTGAGCAGCGCCTCGTTCTGGATCTGGCGCACGCGCTCGCGCGTGAGGCCCAGCCGGTCGCTGAGCACTTCGAGCGTCTCCGGTTCCCGGTCGTGCAGGCCGAAGCGACCTTCGAGCACTTCTTTTTCGCGCTGCGACAAGGCGTCGATCCAGTTGGACAGGAGCCGCTCGACTTCGCGGTTCTGCGTGATGCCGGTGGGATCCACGGCCAGTTCGTCGGCCATCGAATCGCCCAGCGTGTGTTCGTCGTCGGATCGGTCCATCGCCGCGTCCAGCGATTTCGGCGCTTCGGCCATCGCGAGCAGTTCGGCCACCTCCTGCACGTCGCGTCCGAGCAGCGCGGCGACATCCTCCACCCGCACGCCTTCGCCCTCGAACCCGTTACGGCCCGCCGCGAACGCCGGGTCGTTTTCCAGGGTCCGGCGCGCGCGCAGCACCTGCTGCAGCTCGCGCACCACGTGCACCGGCAGGCGGATCACCCGTCCCTGGTTCATGACGGCCCGCTCGACGGACTGGCGAATCCACCAGGTCGCGTAGGTCGAAAAGCGGAAGCCCCGCTCCGGCTCGAACTTGTCGATGGCATGCATCAGGCCGAGATTGCCTTCCTCGATCAGGTCCGACAGCGGCACGCCGCGGCCCAGGTAGCCTTTGGCGATGCTCACCACCAGGCGCAGGTTGTGCTCGATCATGGACTGCCGCGCCGCGAAACTGCCGCCGCGCGCGCGCGTGGCGGTCTCGAATTCCTCTTCGGCCGTGAACAGTTCGGTGCGCCTGACCTCGCGCAGGTAGAGCGTCAAGGTGTCGCTGGATTCACCCGCGATCTCCGCGGGGATGTCGCGTGGATTGGCCTCTTCGGCCGCGTCAGCGGCAGCGCCGCCATCCACCAGGGGTATCGCGGCGGGTGCGGCACCGTCAACCCTCGCAGCCGCAGCCGCGGGCGGGCGTCCGTTGCCTTTCTTCATTCTTACCTCGCGGGCAAGTACCTGGCCGGGTCCACGGGCTTGCCCTGCCGGCGGATTTCGAAGTGCAGCTTGACGCGGTCGGCGTCGCTGCTGCCCATCTCGGCGATCTTCTGCCCCTTGCGGACGGTCTGGTCTTCCTTGACCAGCAGCGACTGGTTGTGGGCGTAGGCCGACAGATAGGTGTTGTTGTGCTTCAGGATGATCAGGTTGCCGTAGCCGCGCAATCCGGCGCCCGCATAGACCACGCGCCCGTCGGCCGAGGCCAGCACGGGATCGCCAGGGCGTCCCGCGATGTCCAGGCCCTTGTTCTTCTGTTCGTCGAAGCTGGCCACGATGGTCGCCGCGCCGGCCGTCGGCCAACCCCATGGGACGTCCTCTTCGCCGGGGGGCGCGGGTGTCGGGGTGACCGGCGGCACGCTGGCGACCTGCGGCGGCGGCGCCGTGGCCGTGACGCGAGGCGCGCTGGTGGAAGGCGTGGGCGCAGCCGTGGCCGATGGCGCCGGCGCCGGCACCGGCACCGTCTGGCGCGCGACCGCCGGCTCGGGCACGACGCCGACCGGCGGGATCACGCGCACGACCTGGCCGACCTCGATGACGTTGGGATTCTCGATGTTGTTCCAGCGCGCGATGTCACGCCAGTTCTGCCCACTGTCGAGCGCGATCCGGATCAGGGTGTCGCCGGGCCGAACCGTGTAGTAACCGGGCTTGCCCATGTTCTCCACGCCGGGCAGCGGCTTGACGGGTTCGCCCGTCACGGCAGGCGGCTGCGCCTGCTGTCGAGCGCCGGTGCTGCGATCTTCCACCGGGGCGGGTGCGCGCGGACCGGATCCGCATCCGGCGATCACGCCGGCCGCCAACAACGACGCCACCCACATCCATCCCCGATCTCGCAACTGGAGCATCTTCCGTTTCCTTCAAGCGATGCCCGATTTTAGGGGGACAAAGCGAACAGTCTCAAGGACAGTTTGTTTCATTTCGCGCGGCGTCTTCTCGATCACGACGAGCGCCTGCTGGCCGTCCGCCATCAGCCGGGGCGCGACGATGCGCGCGCCCACGGCGAGCTGCTCCATCCAGGCATCGGGCACGTCCTGGCCGCCGGCCGCGGCGATGATTCCCGCATAGGGCGCGCCTTTCTCGTAACCCGCCATGCCATCGCCCAATAGCAGATGCACGTTCGGCAGGCGCAGCGGGCGCAGGTTGGCACGCGCCTTGTCGTGCAGGCCGCGCAGGCGCTCGATGCTGTACACCTCGGTCGCGACCCTGGCCAGCACCGCCGCCTGGTAGCCGCAGCCGGTGCCGACTTCCAGCACGCGACCCAGCCTGCCCGCCGCGTCCACCTGGGCGCCCAGCAGCAGTTCGATCATGCGCGCCACCACACTCGGCTTGGAGATCGTCTGGCCCAGGCCGATCGGCAAGCTGGTGTCCTCGTAGGCCTGGTTCACCAGCGCGCTGTCGACGAAGCGATGGCGTTCCACCGCCTGCATCGCCGCCAGCACCCGCGCATCGGCAATGCCCTGCCCCGCGAGTCTTTCGACCATGCGCGCGCGCACGGCGTGCGAGTCCAGTCCGATGCCGACGATACCGGCGCGCGCGCCGGCGAAGGCCGCGGGCGCGGGGACCGGACGCGCCGGCGCGGGCGAGTCCAGGCGCACCGGAAAACCGGGGCGACGCGACATTAGCCGTCCCTTCCCCCGGCCCCCGCCGACAGGGACGCGGCCCGCGCCCAATGGTCGAGCTGCTCGTGGTCCGTCAAATCCACCTTCAGCGGCGTGATCGAGACATGCCCCTGCGCCGTCGCGTGAAAATCCGTTCCCTCGGCGTCGTCCTTGGCGGGTCCGGCGCCCCCGATCCAATACATGACTTCGCCGCGCGGGCTGGTCTGGGAAATCACCTTCTCGGCCGCATGGCGGCGGCCGAGGCGGCACACCTTGGACGGCTTGAGTTCTTCGAAGGGCAGGTTCGGGATGTTGACGTTGAGCAGCCAGGGATGCGGCGCCGCCGCCGGGCCCGACAGCACTTGCCGCACGAGCTCGCGCGCCTTGCGCGCGGCGGCATCGATGTGTGCCCAGCCTTTCTGCGTCTGCGAAAAAGCGATGGCCGGCACGCCGAACAGGTAGCCCTCCATCGCCGCGCCCACGGTGCCGGAATAGATCGTGTCGTCGCCCATGTTGGCGCCGTTGTTGATGCCGCTGACCACCAGGTCCGGGCGGTAGCCGAGCAGCCCCGTCAAGGCCACATGGACGCAATCGGCCGGCGTGCCGTTGACGTAGCGGAAGCCGTTCCCCGCCAGGTGCACGTACAGCGGCGAATGCAAGGTCAGCGCGTTGGACTTGGCGCTGTTGTTGTGCTCGGGAGCGACGACCTCCACGTCGCCGAGGTCCTTGATCGCCTCGTAGAGCGCCACAATACCGGGCGCCTGGTAGCCGTCGTCGTTGGAAAGCAGGATCTTCATCGGGGTAAAGGATTGAAAAGATTGTAGGGTGCGGCGGGTCGCCGCAGCGACATTCACCGGTATTCGATGCGCTTTATCATCGCGGCTTTCGAAGCGGAGTATCCGATGCGAGCCTGGATTTGCGAGAACCCCGTGGGGGTGGAGGCGCTGCAGTGGCGGGACGCGCCGACGCCGCAGCCCAAGGCCGGCGAAGTGCTCATCGAGATCAAGGCCGCCAGCCTGAATTTCCCCGACCTGCTCATCGTCCAGAACAAGTATCAGGTCAAGCCCCCCGTGCCCTTCGTGCCGGGCTCCGAATACGCCGGGGTGATCGCGGCCGTCGGTGACGGCGTGACGCACCTGAAGGTCGGCCAGAACGTCGCCTGCCTGTCGGGCACCGGCGGCTTCGCCACGCACGCGGTCGCCCCGGCCGCCCTGTGCTTGCCGCTGCCACCGGGCTTTCCCCCTGTGGACGCGGCGGCATTCATCATGATCTACGCGACGTCCCACCACGCGCTGCTGGACCGCGGGCAGCTCAAGGCCGGTGAGACCGTGCTGGTGCTGGGCGCGGCCGGTGGCGTCGGCACCTCGGCCATCCAGGTCGCCAAGGCCGCGGGCGCGCGCGTCATCGCCGCCGCCTCGACGGACGAGAAATGCGACCTGTGCAGATCGATCGGCGCCGACGCGACCATCAACTACAGCCGCGAAAATCTGCGCGAAGCGATCAAGGCGTTGACGGACGGCAAGGGCCCGGACGTGGTGTACGACCCCGTGGGCGGCGATCTCGCCGAACCGGCGCTGCGCTCGCTCGCCTGGCGCGGGCGCTACCTGATCATCGGCTTCGCCTCCGGCGCCATTCCATCGCTGCCGCTGAACCTGCCGCTGCT
>JAMPXR010000001.1 GCA_023701085.1 Ramlibacter sp.
CGCGCTGCGCGCCGCTGCCGGCCGGCGGTTTGCACGCGAGCGGTGCCGCATTGGTGGGTCCGCAGTGGCGCATGCGCGGCGTGGAAGTCGAACTGGCACTGCGGCTGGGCCGCGATCTCGTCTGTCCGGCAGGCGAACCCGACGAGGCCATGCTGCGCGGCGCCGTCGAGTCGGTGCTGCCCGCCATCGAAGTGATCGAAACGCGGCTGTGCGACTGGCGCGACAGCCCGGTGCTGGCGCAGCTGGCCGACCTGCACAATCACGGCGGCCTCGTCCTGGGCGCGCCGTCGGCGCTGGGCCCCGCCGGGCCGGATCTGCGAACCGTGCAGGCCTACCTGGCCTTCGACGGCCAGCCCGTGGCGAGCACGCGCGGCGCCAACCCGGCGCGCGACGTCTGGGGCCTGCTCGGTTGGCTCGCTCACCATTGCGCGCGGCGCGGCCGGCCCCTGCGCGCCGGCCAGGTCGTCACCACGGGTTCGTGCACCGGCATGCTGTTCGCGCCGGAAGGCGCGCATGTGCAGGCGCAACTGGCGGGGATCGGCCTGGTCGAACTGCGGTTCTAGTAGCTGTTCCGCCGAGTCACGGCATCACGTCGGGCCGGATTCGCGCACCCGCCTACAGGCGGGGATTTTCGCGCTCCGCAAGCTCCACGCAATAGTGGGTGAATTCCGAGGCTTCGCTCTTGTCGAACACCATATCGGCACCCAGACGAACGCAGTGGCTGCGCACGCCCGGCGACGCATAAGCGCTGAGCACGACGACCCGTCCTGCCGCGGCGCCGGCCTTGGCGCGCGGGATCACTCCCATGCCGGTGCCCTGTTCCAGCACCAGGTCGATCACCGCGATGTCCCAGCCATGCGGGTGTTCCCGCAGCCACAGCAGGGCCTCGGCTTCGGTGCCGACGGCGCCCGCGATGTGAAAGCCGCCGATCGCCGTGAACAGTTCGCGCAACAAGCCCCGCGTCGAGCTGCGATCCTCGACGAGAAATACCCGGAAGGCGGACCGGCGCGGCGCGCCAGCCCCCGCTCCAGACGCTGAGGTCATCGGCATTCCCTTCAGTTGCTCGACTGGCTCAAGATCCGGCCATCGGGCCACGATAGCGCCGGGGCCGGGGCGCCGCGTGTAGGGCGCCAGCCCGCCCGCGTGAGGGATGACGACGCCCCGGCCGTGCCGGCGACCCGCGCGGCTGTGCTTCCTCCGGTATGCTGTGGCGTCTTGACCGCGCGCCGCGCGGCCGTCCCAAGGAGAGCGCATGAGCAATCACGTCTACAAGAGCCTCGAGCTCACCGGGTCCTCCACGGTCGGCATCGAGGATGCCGTCAGCCGGGCGATCGCCAAGGCCCATGAAACCGTGCGCAACATCCACTGGTTCAACGTCGTCGAAACGCGCGGCCATGTGGTGGACGGCAAGGTGGCGCATTGGCAGGTGACGCTCAAGGTCGGGTTCACGCTCGACTAGCCGGCGGGCGGATCGGCCCCTGCGGCCCGCGCTCAGTGGCCGTGCCGGTGGTGCGCGTCGGGATAGTGGGCGTGGCTGTGCGACAGCGGTTCGTGCCGGTGCGCATGGTTGTGCCGCGTGCCGGGCGCCACGGGCGGCTGATGCGCGTGGTCGTGGTGAAGGTCGCCGGCGCCGTGCACATGTTCGTGCGCGTGCTCCATCGCTTCGTGGACATGAGGATGCTCATGCCGCTCGGAAAGATGCAGCGCGACGCCCAGCGCCATCAGTGCGCCCGCCGCGAGCAGCGGCGCGCTGATCGGCTCGCCCAGCAGCACGATCGCGAGCACGGCGCCGAAAAACGGGGCCACGGAAAAATAGGCGCCGGTGCGGGCGGTGCCCAGCTCGCGCAGCCCGATTACGAACAGCGCCAGGCTCGCGCCGTAACTGGCGAATCCCACGAGCGCCGCGGCGGCGACGACAGACGCCGGCGGCCAGGCGGCGCCCAAGGCCAGCGCCAGCACGAGGTTGGTCGTGCCCGCCGCCAGGCCCTTGACCATCGCAATCCACGACGCATCGGCCAGTGACACCTTGCGCGTGAGATTGTTGTCGACCGCCCAGGCCAGGCATGCGGCGGTGACCAGCAGCGCGCTCTGCCATTGCGGCAGGCGCAGCTCGCCCGGCCAGGCCAGGACCAGCCCGCCCGCCACGATGGCCACCATGCCTGCCGCCACGCGCTTGTCGAAGTTCTCGCGGAACGCGAACCAGGCCAGCAAGGCGGTGAACACCGCTTCGGCATTGAGCAGCAGCGACGCACCCGACGCCGGCATGCCCGCCAGCCCGAGCAACAGCAGCACCGGCCCGGCGACTCCGCCGGCGAGGATGGCTCCTGCCAGCCAGCCCGCTTCACCGGGCGCCAGCCGTACCGCCGGCGCGCGCCGCACGAGCCGCAGCAGCCACAGGCCCAGTCCCGAACCCAGGTACAGCAGCGCGGCCAGCAGCCACGGGCTCGCCTGGGCCAGCAGCAGTTTGGCCAGTGGCGTGCCGGCGCCGAACAACAGGGCCGCCGACAGGCTGGCCGGCACGCCGCGTGGCAGGCGCGCCAACCAGGTCATCGGCTCGCGCCGCCCGGATGACAGGCGCAGGCCTCGCCGTGCGCGGCCGCCACCAGTTCGTGGAGGATGCCGCACTCGTGGGTGGCACGGTGGGCGCCGCAGCGCTCACGCAGTGCCGCGAGTTGCCGCTCGAGCGCGCGCAGGCTGGCCAGGCGCGCCCGCACGCGCAGCAGTTGCGCGTCGATCAGGTCGTTGATGTCGCCGCAATCGCCCCGCGCGTGATCGACGAAATCCAGCAGCCGTTTTACGTCCGCCAGCGGGATGTCCAGGGCGCGGCAGTGCCGCACGAATGCCAGGCGCTCCAGGTGCTGGTCGCCGTAGCGGCGATAGCCGTTCGCTTCGCGCGCGGGCGGCTGCAGCAAGCCGGCTTTTTCGTAGTAGCGGATGGTTTCCGCCTGCACACCGGTGGCATGGCTCAGGTCGCCGATCTTCATGGTGCTTGTTCCACCGGCACGCGGCCGGAAATCCCGATGCCACTCGCTTGACCCTGGAGCGGCTTCAAGGTTTCCAATCATTGGAACACAAGGAGGAAATCCGTGTCCGCGCATTGCAACTGCCAGTCCGAGCACTGCGACCCGCAACGACCGCCCGCGGCGCGCTACCGGCGGGCCCTGTGGGTCGCGCTGTTCGTCAATGCCCTCATGTTCGCGATCGAGGTCGCGGCCGGGCTGAGCGCGGACTCGGTTTCGCTGCTGGCGGATGCCATCGACTTCTTCGGCGACGCGGCGAACTACGGTGTCTCGCTGGCTGTGCTGAGCCTGGGGCTGGCCTGGCGTGCGCGCGCGGCGATGCTCAAGGCGGCGACCATGCTCGCATTCGGGGGCCTTGTGATGGCCCAGGCGCTATGGGCCTGGGTCTACGGAACTCCCCCCGAGCCGCTGACCATGGGCCTGGTGGGCGCGCTGGCGCTGGCCGCCAACCTGGGTGTGGCGCTGATGCTCTACGCGTTCCGCGACGGCGACGCCAACATGCGCAGCGTGTGGCTGTGCTCGCGCAACGACGCGATCGGCAATGTGGCGGTGATGCTCGCGGCGCTGGGGGTGTTCGGAACCGGCACCGCGTGGCCCGACCTCGTCGTGGCGTTTGCGATGGCAGCGCTCGCCATCAGCGCGGGCTGGTCGGTGATGCGCCAGGCGCGCCGCGAGCTGGCGTGGAATGTCGCCTGACCGGCCGCGTCCTTAGCGCAGGATCTTTCCCAGCAACAGTCCCAGCGCGAAGGCGCCAGCCACCGTGCTCAAGGGGTGCATCCTGATCTGCTCGCGTGCGTACGAGCCGTACTCGTCCTGCATGCTCATGACCCGTTCGCTGCCGGTGGTCACGCGCTGCTCAAGCTTGTCGACCGTTTCATGCGCCTTGCGGGCGACGCGATGGACCACGTTGCCATTCAGGCTGCCCACCGCGCCGGGGCCGTTCATGTTGCTGAGGCTCTCGCTGGATTCATCCATGGTTGCTTCCTCTGGTGCGTGTCGAAAAAAGCGCCAGCGGCGCCGGCGAATGTCCCACTGTATGAAGCTCGTCACTTCCTTGCTGTCGGTCAAAGCGGGCCAACCCCTGTAGGACAATTCCTGCCCGTCGAGGAACTTCAGGCCGCGCCCTTTGTCAGTCGGTCATGCACTGCCGGGCTCTGACGCCGACGATCGCCGCCGGCCGCCGTCCTCCCGCGGCCGGGCCGCAGCCTGCCCGGCGCTGCAATCCCGCCGCCAATGACCCATGTCAATCGCGGCCCCCCGCACCCGTTCGAAAATAGGCACAAAGGACTCGACATCATGGAAACCAAGTTCCCCAACGGCGCCCGACGCCAGCTCCTGCTGGCGCTGGGCGTGTTGCCGCTGGCCGGCCTCGCCCGCGCGGCCGCGCCCGCGGCGCGCAAGGGCGAGGACCTGCCCGCCGTGCAGGTCTGGAAGGAGCCGACCTGCGGCTGCTGCAAGGACTGGATCGCCCACATGGAAGCCAATGGCTTCAAGGTCTACGTCAATACCGGCGGCACCAACGCCGCCCGCGCGCGACTGGGCATCCCGCAGAACCTGGCGTCCTGCCACACGGCCCTGGTCGCCGGCTACGCCATCGAAGGCCATGTGCCCGCGCGCGAGATCCGCAGGCTGCTGAAGGAGAAGCCGGCGGCCGTCGGCCTTTCCGCGCCCGGCATGCCGATCGGTTCCCCGGGCATGGACACCCCGTCCTACAACGGCAAGAAGAACCCCTACAACGTCATGCTGGTGGCCAAGGACGGCAGCGCCACCGTGTACCAGAAATACGAAGGAAACAACCTATGAAGAACTTCCGGCCCCTCCTGGCCTGCGCGGCGTTGACGCTGTCCACCGCATTCCTGCCGTCCGCCTACGCCCAGTCCGACGCCCACCACGGCCACGCCGCCGCGCCGGCGTCCAAGGCCGCGACCGCCGAATTGACCGAGGGCGAGGTGCGCAAGGTGGACAAGGAGGGCAAGAAGATCACCTTCAAGCACGGCCCCATCAAGAACCTCGACATGCCGCCCATGACCATGGCGTTCATCGCGGCCGACGCGTCCTTGCTGGACAAGGTGAAGGTGGGGGACAAGGTGCGCTTCGTGGCCACGAACCCCGGCGGCAAGCTGACCGTCACCGAGATCCGGCCGGCGCCCTGAGGGCGCCCGCGCCCATCGCGTTCCAGCTCGCGGGCGCGCCCGCGCGCTGGAACGCAGCGTCTTCGGCCGGCGCCTATTTCGCTGACCGCAGCCGCAGCGCGTTGGCGATGACCGACACCGAACTCAAGCTCATCGCCAGGGCGGCGATCATCGGCGACAGCAGCTGCCCGGTGAACGGATAGAGCAGCCCGGCCGCGAGCGGAATGCCCAGCGCGTTGTAGACAAACGCGAACCCGAGGTTCTGCCGCATGTTGCGGACGGTTTCCAGCGAGAGCAGCCGGGAACGCGCGATGGCCCGCAGATCGCCCTTGACCAGCGTGACGTGGGCGGAGTTGATGGCCACGTCGGTGCCGGTTCCCATCGCGATGCCGACATTCGCCTTGGCCAGCGCCGGCGCGTCGTTGATGCCGTCACCGGCCATCGCCACGACCTTGCCTTCGCGCTGCAGCCGTTCCACCAGCGCGAGCTTGTCCTGCGGCTTGACTTCGCCGTGCACTTCGGCGATGCCCAGGCGCTTCGCCACGGAGCGGGCGGTGGTGACGCCGTCGCCGGTGGCCATGACCACGGTGATGCCCGCTTCCTTCAGTGTCGCGAGCGCCTCGGCCGTCGTGGCCTTGACCGGATCGGATACCGCGATCAGGCCGAGCAGCCGGCCATCGGCGGCAAGATACATCACGCTCGCGCCTTCGCCGCGCAGGCTTTCCGCCTGCGCCTGCAATATTTTCCAATCCACCTTCTCGCTGTCCATCAGCGCCGTGTTGCCCAGGACGACGCGCTGGCCACGCACCGTGCCGCGCACCCCGATGCCGCTGGACGATTCGAACGATTCAGGCTTGTCCAGCGCCAAGCCGCGCTGGCGCGCCTGCGCGACGATCGCATGCGCCAGCGGATGCTCGCTGCCCTGGTCGATGCTGGCGGCCATCTGCAACACGTCCTGCTCGGTGAGGCCCGGCGCCGGCAGCACGCGGTCGAACGCCGGCTTGCCTTGCGTCAGCGTGCCGGTTTTGTCCACGATCAGCGTGTCCACCTTGCGCATGCTTTCGATGGCGGCCGCATCCCGGAACAGGATGCCCTGGGTCGCCGCGCGTCCGGTCGCCGCCATGATGGACATGGGCGTCGCCAGCCCGAGCGCGCAGGGGCAGGCGATGATGAGGACCGCCACGGCATTGACGAAGCCGTACACCCAGCTGGGCTGCGGGCCGAAGAAGCCCCAGACGAACAGCGTCAGGATGGCGATGACCACCACGATGCTGACGAAGTAGCCGGCGACCACGTCCGCCAGCCGCTGCATGGGCGCTCGCGAGCGCTGGGCCAGCGCCACCATCTGCACGATCTGCGACAGCACGGTCTGCGAGCCCACTTTCTCGGAGCGCACGACCAGGCTGCCGCTGCTGTTGATGGTCGCGCCGATGACCTTGTCGCCGGGGCGCTTGGTCACGGGCAGGGGCTCGCCGGTCAGCATGGATTCGTCCAGCGCGCTTTCACCTTCCAGCACCTCGCCGTCCACCGGCACTTTTTCGCCGGGGCGCACGCGCAGCACGTCGCCGACATGGACATGGGACAGCGGAATGTCTTCCTCGGCGCCGTCGGGACGGATGCGCCGCGCCGTCTTGGGCGCCAACCCCAGCAGCGACTTGATGGCCGCCGAGGTTTCGGAGCGGGCCTTCAGCTCCAGGATCTGTCCCAACAGGGTCAGGGACACGATGACGGCCGCCGCCTCGAAATAGACGCCGATGCGCCCGTCCATCATGAAACTGGACGGAAATACGCCGGGCGCCACCGTCGCCACGACGCTGTAGGCGTAGGCCGCCGTCACGCCCAGGCCGATCAGGGTCCACATGTTGGGGCTGCGGTGCCTGATCGATTCGACGCCGCGCACCAGGAAAGGCCAGCCCGCCCACAAAATGACCGGCGTCGTCAGCAGCAGCTCGAGCCAGCTTTGCTGGGGCAATCCGCCATGCACGATCCGGTGCCCGAACATGGCCATGAGCGTGGCGACCACCGTGAGCGGCAAGGTCCACCAGAAGCGCCGTCTGAAGTCGGCCAGCTCCGGGTTCTCCTCGTCCTCGAGAGAGGGCATCACCGGCTCCAGCGTCATGCCGCACTTGGGGCAGTTGCCGGGCGACGGCTGGCGGATCTCCGGGTGCATGGGGCAGGTGTAAACCGTGCCTTCGGGCGCGATGGCGACAGCCGCGGGCGCGGGACCGCCGTGGTGCCCATGCCCCGGCGCACGATGCTCGTGCTCGTGCTCGTGCTCGTGCTCGTGCTCGTGCTCGTGCTCGTGCCCGTGCTCGTGATGCGCAGGATCCTTGTGGTGCCCGTGCTCGTGAGGGTGGTGCGCTGAATCGTTCATGGACAGTGGATCTCCATCGGGATGTCACCGGTACCCGGACCGCGGTGCCGGCTTTCCGAATGCGGGAATGAAGGCTGGAACATGCTCGCGGTACGCCTCGTAGGCCGCGCCGAACTGCGCGATCGAGTCACGTTCCTCGGACTTCGCCAGCCGCGCGTACACGAGCAGCAGCACGGGGAACATGGCCAGTGTAATGAGTGTCGGCCACTGCAGCAGGAATCCGGCCATGATGAGGACGAAAGCGACGTATTGCGGGTGCCGCACATGCGCATACGGTCCCGTCGTCGCGACGGCGCGGCTCTTCTGCGCCTGGTAGAGCACCTGCCAGGCCGACGACAGCAGGATGAAGCCGCCAAAGATGAGGACGTTGCTCATCAGGTGGAAGGGGCCGAAGTGCGGATTGAGCTTCCAGCCGAACATCATTTCCAGCAGGTGGCCCGCATCGTGCGACAGGAAGTCGATGCCCGGAAAAGTCCTCGACAGCCAGGGCAGCAGCAGGTAGATGGTGAGCGGAAAGCCGTACATCTCCGTGAACAGGGCCACGATGAAGGCCGAGAAGGCGCCCAGGGAGCGCCAGTCGCGCGAGCTGCGCGGCTTCGCGAAGCTGAACGCGAAGACGATGAACACCAGCGAGTTCAGGGCCACGAGGGTCCACAGGCCATAGGCGGCAGGAGCGCCGGTCATGACGGGTCTCCGGGCGCGCGGCCCGGCCGCCGCTCATCGTCGTCCTGCGTGGCGCCATGCCGGTGCGCGCCGTGCCGCCCATGCCCTCCATGGTGGAAGATGTGCATCAGGGGGCAGGCCAGGATGAGCAAGTACGGCAGGATGCCCAGCAGGTGGGCCCGGTGTTCCGTCCAGAGGAAGAAGGCCGCAACCGCGAGAAACCCCGCGAGCGCCCATTTCCAGCGGCTGTGCGACCGTTCGTCGTCTTCGGTGTGATGTGCAGGGTCCATGGTGAGCTTTCCGGGAAATTCCGTACCCTCGTGATAAGTATTTGGTCTCCCATCATGGGAAGGTCAAGCCCGGCGCGCGAAGATGACAAAAATGTAATGAGGCCGTCACGTCGCGGTGCGCCCTGCCAGAACATCATCCGTGCCGGGCGTTGCCGGGCCGACCAGGACGGCACGTGCTCCACGCTTGCTTCTTCCCGACCCTCATCGACACAAGGACGAACATGATTTTTCGCGCCTCCACCGCATTCATCGCAACCCTGCTCGCCGCCGCGCCGGCGTTCGCCCAGATGCACGCGGGCCACACGAGCGGCATGGACATGGGGCGCAAGGCCGCCGCCGCGCCCGGCGAGCAGACGCACATCGCGAAAGGAACCGTCAGGAAGGCCGACCCCAAGGCCGGCAAGGTGACCCTGGACCATGGGGCCGTGGCCAGCCTGAACTGGCCCGCCATGACCATGGCGTTCAAGGTCAAGGATGGGGCGCTCTGGACGAAGCTGGCGCACGGCAATCAGGTCGAGGTCGAATTCGCGCAGCAAGGCGCGGACTACGTCGTGACCCGCGTCAGATGACGCGGGGCCCATCGCCCGCTCCGCGGCGATGGCTGCTGCCCTTGACTCCGGTCAATCGGCCGCGCGCGGAATCGGGTCCAATGTTGGCGCCATGACCGAACCCGCGCTTCGCTTCGAGACTCAGCCCGCTAACCCGCGCGCGGCAGACGCCGCCTGGACGTTCCTGTTCGCGGCATGGCTGGTGGCGACGGTATCGACGCTGGGCGCCCTGTTCCTCAGCGAGGTCATGGAAGTGGCGCCCTGCACGCTGTGCTGGTACCAGCGCGTCTTCATGTTTCCCCTGGTGTTCGTGCTGGCCGCGGGCCTTTTCCCTCCCGACCGCCGGGTGCTGCGCTATGCCACGCCCCTGGTCGCCGCCGGCTGGCTGGTGGCGCTGTTCCATCTGCTGCTGACCCGAGGCGTCATCCCCGCGTCGATGACGCCGTGCACGCAGGGCATCCCATGCTCGCGCATCGAGGTGGAGTGGTTCGGCTTCGTGACCATTCCGCTGCTTTCGCTGCTGTCCTTTTCCGCCATCGGCATCGCCCTGGCGACGGTCCATTTCAAGACACGACCATGAAACAGAAGAGCCTATTCATCATCGCCCTCGTCCTGCTGGCCGCGCTGTTCGCCGGCGGCGCGCAGATGTACCGCGCCCAGAAGGCGCAGCAGGCGGCCGCCTCGGCCGCGAAGAACAAGGAGTCGCTGCTGCGCTTTCACTCGCCCTCGCTGGGCCGCGCGGACGCTCCCGTCCACATCGTCGAGTTCTTCGATCCGGCCTGCGAGACCTGCGCCGCGTTCTACCCCATGGTCAAGCAGATGATCGCCGCCAACCGCGAAGACATCCGGCTGACGGTGCGCTACGCGCCTTTCCACCAGGGCTCGGATGAGGTCGTGAAGGCGCTGGAGGCCAGCCGCAAGCAGGGAAGGTTCTGGCAGGCGCTGGAGGCGCTGCTCGCCTCGCAGCGCGCGTGGGTCGAACATCACCAGGCGCGGCCCGAGCTGATCTGGCCGCACCTGGCGCGGGCGGGGCTGGACATCGAGCGGCTCAAGGCCGACATGCAGTCTCCCGAAATCGCGCGCGCCATCGTTCAGGACGTGACAGACGCGCGGACGCTGAACGTGACCAAGACGCCGGAATTCTTCGTCAACGGCCGGCCCCTGCCCTCGTTCGGTTTCGACCAGCTGCGCGACCTGGTCGCCGAGGAACTCGCGGCGGCCAGCAGGGCGAAGGCGGGATAACAAAAGGGGCACGGCCAGTCACGGCCGTGCCCCTTGATCCGGGGCGCGCCGCCCTACATCAGCTTGTGGAACCTGGCATGGTCGTGCCCGCGCTTGGCCGCTTTCGCTTTCGCGGCGGGCGCGTCGGCCGCCGCCATGGGGCAGCTGCCGCGCATGGATGTCGGGCCGCCCATTTCCGTGCCATGGTCGTGGCCAGGCATGGCCATGGGGCAATCCTGCGGCATGGCGGCTGCGGCGCCGGGCTGGGGGCTCGGCGCCCGGTTTTCCTGAGCGGCCGCGCCGGCGGAAACGGCAAGCGCAAAGACCAGCGGTAGGACGTGCAAAGCAGACATATTGATACTCCTGGGATGGCGATGCAGGCGATCGGCGGATGCCATGCGGGGCGATTACCTTTCGTGCGGCATCAGCGGCGTGATCTCGCTGTGCAGCATGGTGCCGTCGCGGTGCGACTGGATCGCCTCGGCCCTGACTTCGGCGCGGCTGCGGGTGGACTGGAACGGCTTGGACTTCGGCGCATATTCGGCATGCAGCATGGTGCCGTCGCGGTGTGAGCGGATCGCCTCGGCCCGGACCTGGTCGGCATTGACGCTCGACGTTTGCGACGGGCGATCGATCCAGCCCAGTTCGCCTCCGACGAAGATGCTTTCGGCCTGCGCAGCGGTCCATCCGCCCATGGCGGCGAGTGCGAGAATGAGAGCGGTCTTGCGAACTGACATGATGGGACTCCTTGACGTTGATTCGATTGCCGCCTCTTCGGAGCCGGCCGGATGCAACCCCTGCATCACGCTTCGAACTTTAGGTGCGCGGTCCCCACAGGGCGCTGACCCCGAGATTACAAATACGTCATTGCAACGAGGCTTCACGTGAAAATCCTGGTGATCGAAGACGAGCCCAAGGCGGCCGAATACCTGCGCCAGGGCCTGAGCGAAAGCGGCTACGCCGTCGAGGTGGCGCATGACGGGACCGACGGCCTGCACGCGGCGGCCACCGGCGATCACGCCCTGGTGATCCTCGACGTCATGCTGCCGGGCATCGACGGCTTCGCCGTGCTTTCGGCGTTGCGCACGTCCAGGCAGGTCCCCGTGCTGATGCTGACGGCGCGCGGCAAGACCGACGACAAGGTGCGCGGCTTCGATCTCGGCGCCGACGACTACCTGGTCAAGCCCTTCCAGTTTCCCGAGCTGCTCGCGCGGGTGCGCGCCCTGCTCAAGCGCGGCCAGCCCGCGGTGGCCGATCCCGTGCTGCGGGTGGGCGACCTGGAAATCGATTCCGTGCGGCACCGCGCGACGCGGCAGGGCCAGCGCATCGACCTCACCGCGAAGGAATTCGCCCTGCTGTCGCTGCTGACCCGCAAGACCGGCGAGGTGCTCTCGCGCACGCAGATCGCTTCGCTGGTGTGGGACATCCACTTCGATTCCGACAGCAACGTGGTCGAGGTCGCCATGCGGCGGCTGCGCGCCAAGATCGACGATCCCTTCGCCGACAAGCTGATCCACACCGTGCGCGGCGTGGGCTACGTGCTGGAGCGCCGCAAGCCGTGATGCGCTTCGCACCCGGCCGGTCGATGTCGCTGGCGCTGCGCATCGCTCTGGCCAGCGCGCTGTTCGGCCTGGTGGTCGCCGCCGGCGCGGTCTTCGCCGGTTACTGGACGCTGTCGCAGCAGCTGGACGCACGGTCCGCTTCCGACCTGCAGGGCCGGCACGAGCTGCTCGTCCATATCCTGGCCGACATGCCGTCGGTGCAGGCCGCGGCCGGATCGCAGGACCGTTTTGGCGATCTCTTCTTCGGACATGACGACCTGCATCTGGCCCTGGTAGACCCCGCCACGGGCCAGATGCTCGCCAGCAATTCGGCAGTGGCCTCGCACTCGGTCACCGCCCTGCTGCACGCCACGGCCGCGCCGGAAACCACGCATTCGTGGGTGACGTCCGACGGGCAACGCTTCAGCGGCATGCACGGCACGGTGGCAGTGGCCGACGGCAAGCCGCTGCGCTACTACCTGTCGGTCGAACGGCAGCGGGATTCGCTGCTGCTGGCCGGCGTGGTCAAGGCCACCTTGGTGGTGCTGCCGCTGCTGCTGATGCTTGTCGCCATGGGGGCATGGCTCACCGCCCGCACCGGCCTGGCACCCTTGCGCAGGTTCAACCGGCTGGCGGCTTCGATCGGGACGAAGTCGCTGGACCAGCGTGTCTCGATGGCGGGATTGCCCGGCGAACTGGCCGACATGGCGATCGAGTTCAACGGCATGATGGAACGCATCGCCCAGGGCTACCGGCGCCTGGAGGATTTTTCGGGCGATCTGGCGCACGAGATGCGCACGCCGGTCGCCACCTTGCTGGGCCGCACGCAGGTCGCGCTGTCGCACACTCGCACGGCGGCGCAGCTGCGCGAGGTGCTGGAAGGCAACGTGGAAGAGCTGGACCGGCTGTCCGCATTGATCTCGGACATGCTGTTCATCGCGCAGGCGGAGCACGACGCCAAGCCGATCCAGGCGCAGGCGGTGGACCTGGCGCACGAAGCGAAAAGGGTGGCGGAGTACCTGTCGCTGGTGGCCGATGAGAAGAACGTGCGCGTGCAGGTCGAGGGCGCGGCGCCACCCGTTACGGCGGACCGCCTGCTCATCGAGCGCGCGATCACGAACCTGCTGTCCAACGCGATCCGCCATGCGGCCGCCGGCTCGGTGGTCGACATCGAGCTCGGCTCGGACGGCCTCGCCGCGACGGTGGCGGTGACCAATCGCGGCGAAACCATCCCCGAGGCCCATGTGAACCGGATCTTCGACCGGTTCTACCGCGTGGACTCGGGTCGGGCGCGCCACGCCGGCGGCACCGGTTTGGGCCTGGCGATCGTCCGGTCGATCGCGGTGGCGCACAAAGGCAGCATCACGGTGCGCAGCACCGGCGGGCTGACCACTTTCACGCTGTCGCTGCCCGGCGGCGCGATGCCGGGTTGAGGCCGGGATCGCCACGCGCGTGCAGCGGATGACGAAATCCCGAGCCCGGGGGCGTGCCGCATCCACGCCGGCGAATTCCCGTTCGCCAGTCCCCAGCCTGCGCCGCCCCATGACGTATTTGTAATCGCCGGGTCAGCGTTGTGCGAGGGCTGGCTCTCTACAGTGGGAGCCGTGATGCAGGATTTGCATCGCGCTGGATCCCCTGACAGGACCAGCACCATCGATCATTCAAAGGAGTTGACCATGTCCATCCGCACCCACACCATCGTCCTGGCCCTCGCCTCCATGGCGCTGCCCGCCGCATTCGCACAATCCGCCAGCGTATTCGTCGGCGGCGAGCGCGGGTGGATCGACCTGCCCGTGCAGAGCAGCCTCACGCGTGACCAGGTCACCCGCGAATACCTCGCCTTCCGCAAGAGCCCGGTCGCGCCCGATGGCGGTCGATTCGTCGGCGGCGAGATGGGCTATGTCTTTCCGCAGCACACCTACGCCCGGATCAACGGCGAGTGGGTCTGCACCGACAAGATCGCGCACAACCCGGCACCCCCGGCCATCAAGACACCGGCCGAACGCAGTGCGTTCCTGAGGCAATACCCCGCCTGAGCGGCGCTGGACGAATGCGGGCGCCAAGCAGGCCGCAAGAAAACCCCGAATCAGAAACCTGCCGGCCGCCGTGTTCGTCGCCCTGGCGGGCGGCCGTCTCGGCAAGCGCTTGGCAGTGACGCCAAAGCTAAAAAAAACTGCCACGGAATCGTGCCGAATTCCGTGGCAGGAAGTTAGACCGGTGGAGAAACCTGCAATTTCGGTCCGGTCCGGGGACACCCTTCTTAGGTGGCTATTGGATGCGCTGTCAGAATCGTCTCCTGGGGAAACCTCTCCAGTGCGCGCGCCGCTGATTCTCGATCAGAACCTATGCCTTATCCCGATGTCCAGCCCGCTGGAGGACGAATTGGGAGCTGTCGTCGCCCCGTTGAGGGCTGTCGCGGCGCCGCCGCTGTTCTTCACCCGAGCCCAGGTGGTGTACAGGGCCGTACGCTTGCTCAGGTTGTGCACATAGCCCAAGGCCAACTTCTTGCCTTCCGGATTGCCAGCGGCACTGGTTTCGTACTGGGAGTAACTGCCAAGAATTTCGCCGGCGCCCACCGGGAGCCACGCGCCGAGCAGCCAGCCCTTGCCTGTCAAAGGACCATTCTTGTCACGGCTGACCTGCAGTCCCACCTTGGCGACGCCGAAGTTGTAGGTCGCCACTGCGTTGGTTTGACGCGTATTCCCCGCCGCATACTGGGTGCGGCCCGTCGCGAGCGATGCGTAAACCGGTCCGCTCTCGTATCCGACCCGCACGCCTGCGCCGGTACCGTCATCTTCCGTGGCACCGCCGTTCTGCGGGCTCTCGCCCAGGTAATACTGGAGGGACCCCGAAAAGCCGCCGATATTTCCCGGAAGGAAGTATGTGATCCCGTTCGATGAACGCACCGCCGTCGAGCCGGTGAAGCCGCCGAAGTCATAGGTCGCCGGCATCGGCAAACCGACGCCGACATTCCCGAACGGATCGGCGAAGTACAAATTCCAGTATTGCGGCGTGTAATCCCGACCCAGGCGTACTTCACCCCAAGCACCCGCCAAGCTGACGGTGGCGCGGCGGTTGAAGCTTACCCCCTGGCGACCCGCGACCGCAGCGCCGGTACCTGTAGTCTGATTGTTGGAGTTGGTCGCGTTGCCTTGACCGTCGTCCGTCGCCAGGCCCGCTTCCAGCCAGAACGAAGCGGACATGCCGCCACCGAGGTCTTCGACTCCACGGAAACCGATGCGCGACGTTGCGTTGCCTGAGTTGGAAATCTGGTTGCGGTCGGCCACCGTGCCCCTGCCAATGGCCAGATTGGTGTCGACCACGCCAAAAAGGGTCACGGACGACTGCGCGGACACCGCGCCGGTCGCGGCGAGCAAAGCCACTCCAAGAAGGGATTTATTCATCGTAGATCTCCGTAATCGAGGGATTCAGTTGCGCTGGAAATACAGCGTCCCGACAATATCCCCGCTACCCCGATCAGACAGTTCGGGAAACTTGGTATTCGGATCTTCGCAAGCCCTCTGACGAGGTGCGGATGTCGTGGTGGCGGACGTCGGCTATTTGATCGCATGCCCTCATCGATGCGAGCTGGCTTCCCATGAGGCGCAGCGCCTGGAGAATGGAAGTTGCATGACCGACAAAGACGGCGCCTGCTGCCGTCAGTCGCAGCCCCCGGTAGTCGCGCTCGAAAAATCGATTCCCGAAGAATTCCTCGATGTTGCTGAGGCGATGACTGGCGCTCGACAAGGACATGTTGCCTCGCCTGGCGGCCGCCGAAAGGCTGCCCAGTTCGGCGCAATGAACCACCAGGCGCAGGGACACGAAGTCGATTCCTGCGAGGTTCAGGTGAATCGCGCCGTTTCGGCAATGTGCATTCATCGCAGCATGCACGAGCGACAGCTGGCCACCGAGTGCATCGGGGATCAACGGGGCGCCTGAAAAGGCCAAGCTCATCGCCGCAAGGTTAGGCCTGGCCGACCTACCGGAAACCGACGATCTGATTACAAAAATGTAATCGCCGGCCGCAGGCATCTTGAGCAGGATCAACGAAGTGGCAATCCCCGGATCACCCAACGTTGCCTGCCTGCCACGGCCGAAGAACCGAAGAGATTGACAGCAGATTGAAATCGGAGTGCGCTGCTTCTTGATGCAGATGACCGATCCCACAACGGAGATTCAATGACCTCCACACGTTTCTTCAGCGCCTTCGCAGTTGGCGCCGTTCTCACGTCGCTGCTGTCCGGCTGCGCGAGCAACATGGGCGATCATCACGGGGGAGGTGACCGCGCCGGCTCCATGATGCACGGCATGGAGCCGGGTTCGCAGGACATGCAGGCGATGTGCGCCATGCACAAGCAGATGATGGCGGGAAAACCAGCTGCCGAGCAGCGCGCCATCATGGACGAGCACATGAAGAAGATGTCGCCTCAGATGCGCCAGAACATGCAGGCCATGCAAGAGCACTGCAAGTAGGGCGCGCTACCGCCATTGCAGCGTCATGTGAGACGCCAGCGCCGCCCGCAAGGCCCAACAGGCCCAGTAGCGGCCGCCATCCCCTCAGTTCGGCCCGCCGTTGGCGTACGGATCGACCGTCACCGGCGCGGGCGCGCTTCCAAGCCGCTGGGTGTTGCCGCGCGCCGCATTTCGCACGACGGCCCCGGCGGGTTCGATGTACCCGCGCTCACCCGCGGCGAGCTGGCCCCCACGCGTGACGAAATCGGCCAGCTCCTTCTTCACCTGCTCGCGCGTGAGCGTGCTTTGCGGCGCAGCCGGCACGAATCCGATCTCGCCGTTGATCCATTGGCCGGACTCGGCAAATGCGGCGGGAATGGCGGCGGCGGCGACGATGAAGGCGGTTGCGGTATGGCGGAATGACATGATCTGGCTCCTCTGACATTGGACAGAGAGTTCCTCCCGAGGAACTCGTGACGCATCCCATGCATCACGATTCAAGTCTAGAAACCCAGCCGTGACACCGCCCTGACTCCGCAATTACAAATCCGACACCTGCTCAGGCAGGGCGTACTACTTGACCGACTGGATTTCGGTGACGGTCATCCGCCCGGACTGCCTGGCGACCCTGAAGCGGACTTTGTCGCCGGGCTGCAATTTGTCCAGCATGGAAGCGTCGGCGACCTGGAACACCATGGTCATGGGCGGCATGTCGAGGCTGTCGATGGGCCCGTGCTTCAGGGTGACCTTCTTGTTCTCCTTGTCGACCTTTCGCACTTCACCGTCGGCCAACTCGCCTGCGGCCTGCGCCGATGCCGTCACGCCGGACGCAGACTGTGCCTGGGCCGGCAGGTGGCCCAGGACGCTGGACGCGCCCATCGCAAGGGCGAAAGAGAGATAACGAGGCTTGAGTGACATCATCCGTTTCCTTTCAGTCGGCCTATCCCCGGCGAGCCGAGGGGCTGGTCGCTTTCTGATCCTTCGCCAGCCCTTCGCCCGCGGGAATGACCTTTATCCTGCCGACCATGCCCGCCTGGTAATGTCCTGCGATCAGGCAGGCAAAGTCGAACTCGCCGGCGCGGTTGAATGTCCAGATCATTTCGGCCGTCTTGCCGGGCCCGACATGCGCCATGTACGGCTCGTCGTGTTCCATACCGGGAAACTTGAGCATCATGGCCGCGTGTTCATCGTTCGTCTTCGTGGTCCCGAGGACGAATTCATGCATCACCTTGCCGGCGTTCTTGTGGACGAATCGAACCGTCTCGCCCTGCCGGACCTCGAGGCGATCCGGAGTAAAGCGCATGTGGTCGGTCATGACGACCTGCACGACACGGGTCACGGCCTTCGCGTCGCCGGCAATGCCCCACTCCTTTTGCTCCTTCACGACGGGGCCCGCCTTCTTGCCGTGAGCCTCGCCTTGGTGTGCGGCGGCTGCCAGCGACACCCCCAGCAGTGCGGCTGCGAGCAGCGCATTGAGTCGTCTCATCTACAACTTCCCTTTCAATTGGCGATGTATCGCCGGTTAATGGCCAACATGGCCCGATGGTTTGCGTATCTGGACCTCGACGTCGCGGCCCGGTGCGGCCCGCGGCGGCATCGAGCCTTTTCCCGGGACCGGCGCGCGCTGGGCGCCCGGCGCCGCGCCCTGGAACTCGTAGGCGACCGTGCCGGCCGGGTGCCGGAACCAGTCCGGGTTGCCGTAATCCCCCCGCTTCTGGCCGGCACGGACCTTCACGACGGTGAACATGCCGCCCATTTCCAGCGAGCCGAACGGCCCTTGCCCGCCCATCATCGGCACGGTGTTGTCGGGCAGGGGCATTTCCATCTCGGCCATGTCCGCCATGCCGCGCTCGCCCATCACCATGTAGTCGGGCACCAGTTTCGTGATCTGCCTGACGACATCGCGATGGTCCACGCCGATCATGGTCGGCACGTCGTGACCCATCGCGTTCATGGTGTGGTGGCTCTTGTGGCAGTGAAATGCCCAGTCGCCCTCCTCGTCCGCGACGAACTCGATCTGGCGCATCTGCCCCACGGCGACATCGGCGGTGACTTCCGGCCAGCGTGCGCTCCGGGGCGTGGGTCCGCCGTCGGTGCCGGTGATCACGAATTCGTGGCCGTGCAGGTGCATGGGGTGGCTGGTCATCGACAGGTTGCCGATACGGATGCGGACCCGGTCGCCACGGCGCACGTTCATCGAATCGATGCCCGGGAAGATCCGGCTGTTGAAGGTGAACAGGTTGAAGTCCAGCATCGTCATGATCTTCGGCGTGTACGAGCCCGGTTCGATGTCGTATGCGCTGAGCAGGAAGACGAAGTCGCGGTCGACCTCGTCGATCAGGGGATGGCGGGTTTTCGGATGGGTCACCCAGAAGCCCATCATCCCCATGGCCATCTGCACCATCTCGTCCGCATGCGGGTGGTACATGAACGTGCCCGGCCGGCGGGCCACGAACTCGTAGACGAAGGTCTTGCCCGGCGGGATCTGCTTCTGCGTCAGGCCGCCCACGCCGTCCATGCCGTTGGGCAGGCGCTGGCCGTGCCAGTGGATGCTGGTGTGCTCCGGCAGCCTGTTGGTCACGAAGATGCGCACCCGGTCACCCTCCACCACTTCGATGGTCGGCCCCGGGGACTGGCCGTTGTAGCCCCACAGGTGCGCCTTGAAACCCGGCGCCATCTCGCGCACCACCGGTTCGGCCACCAGGTGGAACTCCTTCACGCCATTGTTCATGCGCCAGGGCAGCGTCCAGCCATTGAGCGTGACGACCGGGTTGTAGGGCCGCCCGCCGTGCGGCGCGAGCGGCGGCATGGTGTCCGGCTCGGTCCGTGTCACGGCTTCGGGCAGCGCCGCCAGCGCCGCCGTGCCGACCGAAGCTGCCGCCACCGCGCCACTGATCGCGCCTGCGCCGGTCAGGAAATTGCGTCTGTTGGTCATATCGATTTCACCGGGCCCGTTCAGTGGCCCGCGTCCTGGCTGCCGCGGGTGGAACCGCCGGGTGCGCCGGCCGCGCCCAGCGCCATCGGCTTGCCGGTCAATGTCGACGACAAGGCGGCGTCGGCCAGCCAGAAGCGCTGCAATGCGTCGATCGCGGCCGCGACACTGGCGATCTGCTCGCGCGTGTCGGCCAGGAGTTCGAAGACGCCGATGAGCATGCCGTTGTAGCGAAGCACGTTTTCCTCGGCCATGGTCTTTCGCAGCGGGACGATCTCGTCGCGGTAGTGCTTCGCCAGGTCGTAGGCCGTGCGATACGCCGAGTAGCTTTGCCGCAGATGCGAGGATGCGGAGCGTGCCACGCTGTCGTAGCGGTTGGCGGCGGCCAGTGACTGGGCGTTCATCGACGCCCGGCGCGCGCCGCCCCCATCGAAAAGCGGCAGCCGCACTTCCAGCTCGAACCCCCGCCGGTTGGCCCGTTCGCCGCTGTGGTTGTCGAACACCGTGTCGTGCCGCGCGCCAAGCTCCACGTCCACCAGGCTGTTCAGCAGGCTCAGCCCCTGGGCTTTGCCCGCCACGTCCAGCTGCAGGCGCGCGAGCTGCACGTCCAGGCGCTGCTGGAGGGCGGCCGCCGTCACGTCGGCGGCTGCGCGCGGCTGCGGTGGCAGGTCGGGGAGGCGCTCGGGCAGCGACAGTCGCTGCATTTGCGCATCGTCCAGCCCCAGCAGGCGGATCAATTCCTCCTGGGCCGCGGCCGCGCCGTACTGGGCCGAGGCCAGTTGCGCCGCGGCATCCGCGTAGAAGGCATGCTGGCGCGCCCGCTGCAACTTGGTGAAATTGCCCGCTTGCTGCATCCTGCGCGCCAGCTCGGCGCCGGCCTGCGCCGCCGCGTTCACCTGCTTTGCATATTCCAGCGACTGCCGCGCGGCCACCGCCCGCACCCATGCCTGGCGCACCTGGCTGACCTGGTCCACGATGTCCACGCTCAAGCGCGCGACGGCCTGGGCCGTCTGGTTGCGAGCGATCGACCGGCGCTGCGGCAGGGTGAGCAAGTCCAGCAAGCCGACCGAAAGGAGCCGGCCCAATTCCAGTTCACCGCCCATGCGCACGCGCTCGAAGCTGAAGATCGGGTTGGCGATGCGGCCGGACTGCTCCGCGCCGGCCATGTCGTCCCAGCGTTGCGCGACGAGCTCCTGCAGCGCCGCACTGTTGGCAAGGGCCAGCTGCACGGCGCCCTCCCGGTCCAGGGGATTTGCCAATAGCTCGTCGGCGAGCCTTCGGCGTGCATCGTGTTGCTGCGCGGTGCGGGCGAGTTCCAGCTTGCCTTGCGTGAACTCCGGGATCGCCCGATTGGCCTGCCCCAGGGCCTGGTCGATGTCCACCGACGCGCATCCGGCCACCAGGAACAGCGCTGCGGCGGCGAGCGCCACGGTCATGCGTCTCTTCACGGCTGCCTTCTGTTCTGCGTCTCGCGCGATTGCGGGCCTTGCGCCGCGGCGGGCGCCGCGTCGCTGTGGCCAGAAGGCTGCTGGGCCTCCTTGGCATAGGCTCGCCAGCCGCCGATGCGGCCGACGGTGTCGTTCACCTGCCGCCACGGCTGCATTTTTTCTTCCTTGAAGGATTGGAAATCCTGCAGCGCGGAGACGTAGGCGCTCGCGGAGGTTCGGCTCGCCGGTCCGGCCGCAACCGTGGCTTCAGGGGCGGTCTGCGCCGAGGCCGCCAGGGCGGCCATGGAAGCGAGCGCGGCCACGCAGGCCCAAAGGAAGTAGCGAGACATTTCAATCCCATCGATTTCGACACAACAAGAAGCCATGGAGCCCCGGCGAGGCTCGAGGATGACAACCACAAGGAAGCGCCCCGGCAGCCGCCGTCAATGGGCGACCACGGGGACCGGCGCCGCGTCAGGCACGAGGCGGCTTGTCGGGAACAGGCGAAACCCGGCTGGCCATGGCCAGCGGGGAATCAGGCTCTTCCACCACGGGCGAAGCCGCGAGCTTCACCGTCGAAGCAATTTCGGTGATGGCCACGCTGTGACAGCAGGAGGCGCACAGCACGCACTCGTGCGCAAAGTCCGGCGAAGCGTCAGGCGCGTGGGCATGCGCGGCCACGGGCTGGATTTCATGGCTGTGGCCTTCCAGGCCGTGATGGCTGCTCGCGACCGCCGGCGTCTGCTGCGCTTGGGTGTATCCGGTCGCGGCGACGCAAAACAGCATGGAAGCGCCGGCAAATCCCTGCAAGGGAAGCGACGCCATGACGAGCCAAGCCAAAAGTATTCGCAACCGCGCCATCGTGCGGGTATTCTACTGAGCCCCCCGTATTTCTTGGGGCCGAAGAAACCAATCCACACACTCGCCGTGGCCAATCTCAGCCGGCGACGCCCATGGGCCATCAGGATGCGAAGCCGCACGAGCGCGCGGCTTCGCCCCTGGCTCATCCCCCCGCGGCCTCGGGCAGCGCGCGCGGCGGCAGCTGCGGCGCGGCCTTTCGCCCGGCGCGCCGGATTTCCCGCTCCTTGACCAGCGCGTACAGGGCCGGGATCACCGCCAGCGTGAGCACGGTGGACGAGATCATCCCGCCCACCATGGGCGCGGCGATGCGGCTCATGACTTCCGAGCCCGTGCCGGTCCCCCACATGATCGGCAGGAGGCCAGCCATGATCGCGACGACGGTCATCATCTTGGGCCGCACGCGCTCGACCGCGCCCTCCATCACGGCCCCGTACAGGTCGGTCGGGCCCGGTGCGCGTCCCTGCGTCTGGCAATGGGCCTTCACCTCCTGCCAGGCGCTGTCGAGGTAGATCAGCATCACCACGCCGGTTTCCGCGGCCACGCCCGCGAGCGCGATGAATCCCACCGCCACGGCCACCGACA
>JAMPXR010000265.1 GCA_023701085.1 Ramlibacter sp.
CGCAGCATCTCAATTTCAACGGCGCCTGCCACGGCGGCCTGGTGTTCGCGCTGGCCGACACCGCGTTCGGCCTGGCGTCCAACTCGCACGGCGTGATCGCCGCGGGCATAGACGCCCACATCACCTACCAGCAAGCCGCGTTCCTGGGCGACACGCTGACCGCGCGCGCCGTGGAAGTGTCGCGGTCGCGCAAGCTGGCGGTGTACCGGGTCGACGTGACGCTGGGCAACGGCATGCCGGTGTCCAGCTTCACCGGCACGGTGTACGTCACCAGCGAGCCGCACGGCAGCGCCAACCCCAAGTCGCGGCGCAAGCCCGGCTGACCGCCCTCAGGACACGATGTAGGCCGCCGCCCCGGTGGACAGCAGCTCGCCGGCGGCATTGCGGAACTCCATGCGCGTCGATGCGACCCGCGATCCCAGGCGCATGACCTGCGCGCTCAGCTCGAAGTGCTCGCCGATCGCCGGGCGCAGGTAGTCCACGCGCAGGTCGATGGTTCCCAGCTTGACGAAGCGGTGCAGCCTTTGCTCGGGCGTCTCGTCCATGTGGCGCGCGCCTATCGCCGCCATCACCGCCAACCCCGCCATCGCGTCGAGCCCGGCGCTGATCACGCCGCCGTGCAGGCGGCTGTAGGCAAAGTGGCCGATCAGCTCGCGCTTCATGTCGATGCGGCCGGCGACGCCCGCCGGCTTGAGGCTCGTGATCTTCAGGCCCAGCACACGGTTGAAAAGAATCTTCTCCTCGAAGATGTTCTTCAGCCCCTCGATGAATTCGGGCTCGAACTCGGTCGTCGCGCTCTTGGCGGCTGGTTTGTTCATAGCCCCAATTGTCGCGCAGCGAAGTGCGTCATGATCTTCTCAGGCTGAAGCGACGGGTTCGGGCCGCGCCGCGAATGTCCTGCTGCAGTTCGGCCTTCATTGCAAGGCCTCGAAGGTCACGAGCAGCTGCGCGGTGGCGGCCTGCTGGCCCGCCGCCACGTGCACCGTCTTGACGACGCCGTCGCGCGCGGCCCCCAGCGCATGTTCGAGCTTCATCGATTCCAGCACCAGCAGCGTGTCGCCCCGGCCGACCGCCGTGCCCGGCCGGGCCGCCACCGAGATCACCTTGCCGTTGAACGGCGCGCGCAATTCACACGCGGCCGCATCGGAGCCGGCGCCGGCGGCCGGCTCGAAGGAGGCATCCGCGATCACCAGGTCGACCGACGCCGACTGCACATGCCAGGCGCCGCTGTCCAGCCGCACGCAGGCGGCTGGCGGCGGCACCACGGTGCGGACCTGCGCGCCTTGCTCCACTTCGAATGCGCCGTCGGGACGCTCGCGCACCTGCGCGGCCAGCAACTTGCCGCGATGGCGCAGCCGCAGGGGCCGCGGGAAAGGGCAAGTCAATTCGCGCGCCGTCGCGGGACTGGCGCCCAGCAGGGCCGCGAGGCCGCATTCGAGCGCGACCTGCGACTCCTGTGCTTCGAGCTGATCGCCCAAGGCGCCCGCGTGGCGTTCCAGGAAGGGAATCAGCGCGCGCCCCTCGCGAAATCGCGGATCGCGCAGGCACGCCGTGAGGAGCCGGCGGTTGCTGGCCAGGCCCAGCAGCTCGGTGCGGTCCAGCGCCGCCGCCAATCGGGCGATGGCCTCCTCGCGCGTGGGCCCGTGCGCGATCAGCTTGCCGAGCATCGAGTCGTAATGAGGCGTGACCTGCAGGCCTTCGAACAGGGCGTGGTCGAAGCGCACGCCCGGCGGCTCGCGGAAATGCTGCACGCTGCCGGTGTGGGGCGCGAAGTGCTCGTCCTCCGCGCACAGGCGCGCCTCGATCGCGTGGCCCTCGAAACGCAGCTGTTCCTGCGCCAGCGGCAGCGGCTCGCCGCGCGCCACGCGCAATTGCCACTCCACCAGGTCCAGGCCTGTCACCGCCTCGGTGACGGGATGTTCGACCTGCAGGCGGGTGTTCATCTCCATCAGGTAGAAGTCGCCGCCTTCGAGCAGGAACTCCACCGTGCCCGCGCCCACATAGCCGGCGGCCCGCGCGAGTTCCACCGCGCAGCCGCCCATGCGTTCGCGCAGGGCCGCGTCCACGGCGGGACTGGGCGTCTCCTCGATCAGCTTCTGGTGCCGGCGCTGCACCGAGCAGTCGCGCTCGCCCAGGTGGATGCAATGGCCGTGCGCATCGGCGAAGACTTGCACTTCCACGTGGCGCGGCTCCAGCAGCGCGCGTTCCAGCAGCAGCTCGCTGGAGCCGAACGCCGACTGTGCTTCCGAGCGGGCGCTTTGCACGGCCGCCGCAAGCTGCCCCGCCTGGGTCACCAGGCGCATGCCGCGCCCACCGCCGCCGGCCGCCGCCTTGACCATCACGGGGAAACCGATGCGCTGCGCTTCCGTTTCGAACCGCGCGTCGGACTGGTCCTCGCCCTGGTATCCGGGCAGGCAAGGGATGCCGAGCGACAGCGCGAGCTGCCGCGCCGAGGACTTGTTGCCCAGCGCGCGGATCGCCTGCGGCGGTGGCCCGACCCACAACAGCCCGGCATCGATCACCGCCTGCGCGAACGCCGGGTTCTCGCTTAGGAAGCCGTAGCCCGGGTGGACCGCGTCGGCGCCGGTCGCGCGCGCCGCGGCGATGATCTTGTCGATGCTGAGATAGGAGTCGGCGGCTGCAGCGCCGCCCAGCGCGAAAGCCGCGGTGGCTTCGCGCACATGCAGCGCGCCGGCGTCCGGATCGGAGTGCACCGCGACCGTCTCCAGGCCCACGCGATGGGCAGTGCGGACGATGCGACGGGCGATCTCGCCCCGGTTCGCGATCAGCAGCCGGCGCATCGGTTCCCCTCCGCTTGCCTGCGCGCGCGGGGTGGACGCGTCACAGCGGCATCCTCTTGGCGGTGCCCATGATCTTGGCCAGGATGCCCAGCATCACCTCGTCGGCGCCGCCGCCGATGGACGCCAGCCGTCCGTCGCGGAACAGGCGCGAGACCTTGTTCTCCCAGGTGTAGCCCATGCCGCCCCAGAACTGCAGGCAGGCATCGGGCACGAGGCGATTCAGGCGCCCCGCCTTGAGCTTGGCCATGGACGCCAGCTCCAGCACGTCCTCGCCCTGCACATAGAGCTCGCCGGCGCGGTAGGTCAGCGCGCGCAGGCACTCGACTTCGGTCTTGAGCTCGGCCAGCTTGAACTGCACCCATTGCTGGTCGGCCAGGGTGGCGCCGAACATCTTGCGCTGCTGCGCCCATTCGACCGTCCATTCGATGCAGTTCGTGAGCGACTGCAGCGAGCTGGCCGCCGCCCACAGGCGCTCTTCCTGGAACTGCTGCATCTGGTAGATGAAGCCCTGGCCTTCGTTGCCGATGCGATAGCGCTGCGGCACCCGCACCTGGTCGAAATAGATCAGCCCGGTGTCCGAGGAGTTCATGCCGATCTTGCGGATCTTCTGCGCGACTTCGATGCCTGGGGTCAGCTTGCCATTCGGCCCCTCGCGCATCGGCACGATGACGAGCGACTTGTTCTTGTGGATCGGCCCTTCGCCGGTGTTGACCAGCATGCACATCCAGTCGGCCTGCAGGCTGCTCGTGATCCACATCTTCTGGCCGGTGATCAGGTAGTCGCCGCCGTCCTTGACGGCCCGGCTCTTGATGCCGGCGACGTCGCTGCCGGCGCCCGGCTCGCTCACGCCGATGCATGCGACCATCTCGCCCGCGATGGCGGGCGCGAGGAACTGGCGGCGCAGCTCGTCGCTGCCGAAGCGCGCCAGCGCGGGCGTGGCCATGTCGGTCTGCACGCCGATGGCCATCGGCACGCCGCCGCAGTGGGTGTGGCCCAGCGCCTCGGCCATCGCCATCGCGTAGGAGTAGTCCAGGCCCGCGCCGCCGTATTCCTCGGGCTTGGTCAGCCCGAGCAGGCCGAGTTCGCCCAGGCGCCTGAACACCTGGTGCGCGGGAAACATTTCGGCGGCTTCCCATTCGTCGACGTGCGGATTGACCTCTTCGTCGATGAAGCGCTTGAGGGTCTTCTGGATTTCCAGGTGTTCGTGGGTGTATTGCATGTCTGTCTCCGGTCTTCCCGCCTTACATCCGTGCCACGCCAAACTGCATGGGCCGCAACCGCCGCGCCGCGGCCTCGGCGCAGGTGTCCAGGCAGAAGCCGAGCACCGCGCGCGTGTCGCGCGGGTCGATCACACCGTCGTCCAGCAACAGCCCGGAGGTATAGAAGGCGTCGGCCTGCGCCTCGAACATGGCGACGATCTGGTCGAACTGTGCCTTGGACTGCTGAGGATCGGGCGTGATGCCCTTGCGGGCCAGCCCGGCCTGCGTGACGATCTGCATGGTGCGTGCCGCCTGCTCGCCGCCCATCACCGCCGTCCTGGCGCTGGGCCAGCTGAACAGGAAGCGCGGGGCGTAGCCGCGCCCGCACATTCCGTAGTTGCCCGCGCCGAACGATGCGCCGCACATAATCGTGAGCTGCGGCACCGTGGCCTGGGTCACGGCCTGGATCATCTTGCTGCCGTGCTTGATCATGCCGCCCTGCTCGCTCTCCTTGCCCACCATGTAGCCGGTGGTGTTCTGCAGGTAGACGATGGGATGGCCCAGCTGGCACATCAGCTGGATGAAGTGCGTGGCCTTGTTGGCGCCGGGCAC
>JAMPXR010000266.1 GCA_023701085.1 Ramlibacter sp.
TCCTCGCAGCTTTTCCTCCTGAGCATCCTGAACCAGGCCGAGCTGTTCTTCCGCTACGGTTTCCTCTGGTTCGCGCCCAACATCGAATGGATGTCCATCGATTTGCGGCCGGCCTTTCCGCTCGCCTTGGGGTCGTTTCCGCACCTGCTGGGGGCCGTGGGTTTCGTGGCGCTGTTGGCTGGATCGGCCTGGCTGCTGCTGCGCGGCAGCGGCACGTCCGCGTTTTTCGGGCTGTGCCTGCTGTTTCCCCTGCTCCTGTATTTTTCGGAGTTCGTCACGGTGTGGGTGCAGGACCCGTTCGTGCTGTATCGAAGCTACCTGTGGGCGCTGCCGCTGCCGGGCCTGGTCGCGCTGGCGCTCACGGGCTTCAAGCCCAAGATCATTTACCCGATCGGCGTGGTGCTGGCCTTGCTGTTCGCCGGGCTGGCCCTGGAAAGATCGTTTTCATTCAAGAGTGAACTGACGGTCTGGTCGGACGCGGTCGACAAACTCGACCTCAAGGCCAAGGACAACGCGGTGGGACGCTGGCGGCCCTACGTCAATCGCGGGGCCTATTACCTCGACCGGGAACTGGCTGATTACGCGTACGAGGACTTCGCGCGGGCCGAAGCCCTGGGCGAGACCTTCGGCTCCGCCCGCTTCAACATGGGCGTGAGCCAGCAGCTCATGAAGAAGCACGCCGACGCGATCGCGTCGTTCGCCAAGGCGGAGTCCATGGGCTTCAAGGAGGCGGCGCTCTACTACCACCGCGGCGAGTCCTTGCAGGCGCTGGGGCGTTTTCCTGAGGCGTTCGACAGCTTTTCGCTCGCACTGGAAAAAACCCAGGACGCGAAGGTGAAGGACCACACGCGGCTGCGCCGCGCCGAAGCGGCCGTGCCGGCGCGCAGGTACGACACGGCCATCGCCGACTTCGAGCTGCTGCTGAAGGAAAGCCCGGGCGACCCGCGCATGACGCTGGGCCTGGGCCTGGCGTACGTGGGCAAGGACGACTCGAAGGCGGCGCTGGCGGTCTTCAACGGCATGCTGGCCAAGGGGCCCTCGGCGGGCGCCTATTACGGCCGGGGCCTGGCCCACATGGTCGGAGGCGACAAGGCGCAGGCGCTGGCGGACCTGGATCGCGCGGCGGCGCTGGAGCCGGCGAACCCGCTGTACAAGAACACGCGCGACAGGATCGCGGCGCAGAAGTAGCGCTGCACGTCCTTGACAAGATGAAGCTCACTGCGCCCGACCCATCGACGGACCTGCGCGTGCCGGCCGCGCCCTCGCAGTTCGAGTTGCTGAAGAAGGACGTGCTGGAATCCGCCAGGCTGTGGCGGCTGTGGGCCCACCTGGGTTGGGGCGACATCCGCAAGCAGTACCGCCGGTCCTTCCTGGGGCCGATGTGGATCTCGCTCAACACCGCGATCTTCATCGTCGTCTTCGGCCTGATCGGCGCACAGCTTTTCAGCATGCCGGTGGACACCTACGTTCCCTATTTCTGCGCCGGGCACGTGATCTTCACTTTCTTTTCGTCCCTGATCAACGAGGGATGCCAGACCTATATCGCGTCCGACGCGTTCCTGAAGCAGACGCCCTATCCGAAGATGGCGTTTGTCCTGCGCGTCGTGTGGCGCAACCTCATCATGCTGGCCCACAATCTTCCGATCGTGCTGGCGGTGCTGTGGTGGGCCGGCCTGGTGTCGGGCGTCCTGCTCGGATGGTTCATCGTGGGCTTGGCGTTGTCGGCGGCAACCGCGACGCTGGTCGTGGCCCTGCTGGGCGCCGTGGCCGCACGTTTTCGGGACGTTCCCATGATCGTCGGCAGCGTGATGCAAATCGCCTTCTTCGTCACGCCCGTCATGTGGCTGCCGCAGCAGCTGACCGAGCGGGCCCGGCTGGTGGTCTTGTTCAACCCGCTCGCGGCGTTCCTGGAACTTCTGCGCGCTCCCATCCTGGGGCAGGCGCCACGCAGTGCGGCGCTCGTTTTCGCGGTCGCGACTCTGGTGGTCCTGGCCCTGTTGTACTTGGCCGTGTACCTCAAGGTGCGCCGCCGGATCGTCTACTGGCTTTGAAACGATGGCACGTCTGCGACTTTCGGGGGTGTCCGTGGATTTTCCGGTGTTCACGGCCCAGTCCAAGGGACTCATCAACACGCTCCTGGGTTTCGGGAAGCACGGCCCCGGCCGCATCGATGCCGCCGGTGCCGGCCGCCGCGTGCAAGTGCACGCGCTGCGCGACATCGACCTCGAATTGAACGACGGCGACCGGGTCGGCCTGATCGGACCGAACGGCGCGGGCAAGTCCACTTTGCTGCGCGTGCTCTCGGGCGTGTACGAACCCACGGCCGGCAGCATCAGCGGATCGGGGCGGGTGTCGGCGTTGACCGACCTGATGCTGGGGATGGACCCGGAGGCCAATGGCTACGAGTTCATCCAGACGCGCGCCATCGTGATGGGATTGACAGGCGCCGAAGCGCGGCAGTTGACGCCCGACATCGAAGCCTTCACCGAGCTCGGTGACTACCTGCACCTGCCGGTCAGGACCTATTCGTCGGGCATGCTGCTGCGTCTGGCCTTCGCCGTGGCGACCGCCAATGCGCCCGACGTCCTGCTGATGGACGAGATGGTCGGTGTGGGCGACGCGCAATTCCTGGCGAAGGCCACCGCCAGGCTGGAAGCGCTGATGAGCCAAGTCAAGATCCTGGTCCTGGCATCGCACAACGAGGCCATTCTGCGCAAGGTCTGCGACAAGGGCGTGCTGCTTTCGGCAGGCCGGATCGTCAAGGTCGGTCCGCTGGAAGAGTGCCTTCAGGCGCACCTGAAAGGCAGCCAGCCCTGATGAAAGACCGTCCTTTGCTTTCAGACGCCGCGGGTGGCAGGCAGCACCATGGGAAACCGAGGCAGAGGCAAAGATTGCGCGAAAGATCGCGCGGCCGTTGCCCATAGACACCCCATGGCCACGCAGTCCGCGATTCCGGGTCACGCCAGGCCATCGGTGCATGTCTTCATTGTCAGTGGCGATCATCCGGCCAAGTGCTACCCGGCGCTCGACCGCATCGCGCCCGACCTGGGCGAGCGCACGCACGTCACCGTTCTCAGCGGCCTGAGTCACCCCGAGCTGGGCGAATTGCGCGACTACGGTGCACGCGTCACCTTCCGCCATTTCCCTGGCGACTCGGTCTGGCACTTGCGGGCGAGGCTGCCCCCCATGGCGGGTTCGTTCGAGTGGATCCTGGTTCTCGAGGATCACAACGTGCCTTTGCCGGGCTGGTTGGCTGCACTGCAAGAGGTTCTGGGGCGAACGGGAGAGGGTGTGCCGATCGTGTTCGGGGCGACGAGCAATCTGACCTCGACCGACGCGTGGTCCTGGGCCAACTATCTTGCCGTTCAGGTCTTTCACTGGGCGCCCGAGATGCGCCAACCCGTGCAGCCGCTTCCTTTCAACGCCGCCATTCGCAGCAGCCTGCTGCCGGCGCGCTGCTGGGAATTGGGAGAATACGAAACGGTCGTCCTGGCGCGGCTGATGCGCGATGCGCAATGCAGCGCCCGCTTTCCGGTCGACCATATCCAGTTTCGGCGGTTTCCCGAGGTGCTGACGCACCACTGGTTCAATGGACGCTCGACCGGGGCATTCATTCGAACGCATTCGCTTTCGAAGATCAAGGCGCTGCTGGCGCACGTGGCTTATGTGCTGGTAGTGCGTCCAGCTCGAACCTTCGCGGCGCTCAGGCGGCATCCCTTGTCGGGCACGCTCCCGGCTGGCACTTATCTCCGGACCTGCATCCTGGCTTTGGCGCACGGATGCGGCGCTGTCGTTGGATTCCTGGCGGGGCCCGGTGAATCGATGTGGCGGCTTGAATAGAGCCCGTCCCCCGGCGCATGCGGCCCTGTTGGCTACTCCTTCTCCTCGTGCTTGTCGCGCCGTCGCTTGGGGCCCAGCCGCGCGGCGAATCGGCGTTGACGCGGGTGCTTCGCCTGACTGGCACACATCCGGGCGACGCGGCACCCGACCCCGGCCGACTGGCGGCATCGCCCACGCGCGGCCAGCAACTGCCATTCTTCCGCGAGGTCATGGCCGCCCCGCTGGACGCGCCCGCTCGCGCCGCGTCGCTGGCACGCGCGTTCGCGGAGGCACAGTCGTCGCCGCTCGCCTTGACGCGGCTCACCGGCGAACTTGCGGGATGGGGCGCGCTCCCGATGCAAGGGCCCGCCACTGCGACCGGGACACTGGCGGCGCGCGCGAGCGACCCGCTGGCAGCCAGCCTCGCGTGGATGGACCCGATGGCGTCGCGGGGCGGAGACTGGCCCCCCGTATTGCCTGATATAGCCCAGTTGCCCGACCCCTTGCGCCAGGAACTGGCTCTCGTGCTGTCGGCGACGTCGCGCTCGCACCGGTTCCTGCAACGCGCGCTCGCGCGCTTGCCCAGGACGGTGACGCCCGCGCTGCTGCGCCGGCAGGCGCTGGATGGCGAGTTCCTCGATTCGCGGGAACCCGACTACCGTGAGATGCTGGAGCTCCTGGAACGCGAGGCATTGCTGGCCGGCATGCTGGAACTGGTCGCGGCCATTGAACGATTGCAGCAGTTCGTGAGCACGGCGCCTGCGTTGCCGATGGTCGCCTGGACGCTCGA
>JAMPXR010000267.1 GCA_023701085.1 Ramlibacter sp.
CACCTCGAAGTGCTTGGCCAGCTCCGCGATCGTCTTGTCTTCCCTCAGGGCGGCCAAGGCCACCTGCGCCTTGAACGCCGGCGTGTGCGTGCGGCGGGTGCGCCGCGCTGATTTCTTTGCCATCGAAAACTCCTGTCGCCGGCCTTTCAATGCCGGCATCATGCCCGGAGTTTCCACTTACGGCGCTGTTCAGATTTCCAGCCACTTCTAACAAGACGGCCTGCCGCCGACGGCCTTGCCTCGCCCAGGCCGTTCTCGGTCGGGACGCCGGCCGCCGCCAGCGACTGCTATGCTGGTCGCGCCCCGCGCCAGCCCGTCGTCGCCGGGGTTTCGATGTCGACCGCCGTCCGCGACAAGGAGCTGAGAATGACCGACCACATGCCGGATGACCTGTCCGCAACCGGCCGGGACCTGAGGGGCTACACCGACGAACTGCGTCCCCGGCACGGTGTGGTGCGCAACGTCCACGGCGAATGGGTGTTGTTGCGCCACGAACTGGTGGCGCAGGCCGCGCTAGATCACGATCGGTTCTCCAGCGCTGTGTCGAGCCATCTCCACATCCCCAACGGCCTCGATTCGGCCGAGCACGCCGCGTATCGGCAGGCCCTGGACCGCTTCCTCGGCGCCGAGGCGCTCGCCCCCTTCCACGACGACTTCCGCCGCGTCGCGGCGGACTTGGTCGCGTCGCTGCCGCGGGGCGTCGACGTCGACGCAGTGTCCGCACTCGGAACGCGATTCGCCGTGCGGGCGCAGAGCACGTGGCTGAGCTGGCCGGCCGCGCTCGAGGAGCGTCTCGTCGCTTGGGTGGCCGAGAACCATGCGGCGACGCGATCGGGGAACAAGGCATGGACCAAGCGGGTGGCTGAAGACTTCGACGCCCTGATCCGATCGGTGCTCAAACCGCGCCGCGCGGGCACGTCTCCGGGCGGCGCGCGCGACGTCACCACCGAGTTGATGCGCACCGAGGTGGACGGACGACGGCTGAGCGATGCCGAGATCGTCTCGGTCCTGCGCAACTGGACAGGCGGTGACCTGGGTTCGATCGCGCTGTGCGTCGGCGTGCTCGTGTACCACCTGGCCGCGCACCCGCAACTGCAGGAGCGGTTGCGCACCGGCGTTCCCGACGCCGAGTTCGACACCATCCTCGACGAGATCCTGCGGATCGACGATCCGTTCGTGTCCAACCGCCGCATCACCACGTGCCCGCTGACGATCGGCGGCGTGGCACTGCCCGCAGCCGCGCGGGTGAAGTTGAACTGGACCTCCGCGAATCGTGACGAAGCGGTTTTCGGGGACCCGAACGCGCTGGATCCACGGGTCAACTCCGAGCGCAACCTGGTATATGGGATCGGCCGGCACGCATGCCCCGGTCGCTTGCTCGCGACGCTCGAAATGCGCATCGTCGTTCGCGAACTGCTCGCCGCGACAAGCTCGATCGTCCTCGACCCGCGACGGCCGGCCGAGCGCGCGGTCTCGCCCGTCGGCGGCTGGGCCAAGGTGCCCGTCGTGCTGACGTGACACCCGTCTCGAGAGCCACGTTCCATTTTCGGTTCGGATCACCGCGGTGGCGCGGGGCCGGCAGCCAGTCACCGCGCAGCGTCTGCTCCTACACTCTCGGGTTCATGGCCCCCATGCATTGTTCATTGGAGCACTTTTGACGATCCGCACCGCCGCATTAAAGACGGTGACCCGCTGCGTTACCGTGCTCGGCCTGTGCGCCGTCCTTGGTGGCTGCGCCTTGCCATCGCTGGCGGGCCGCCACACTTCGACCGTCATCACCGACACCGCCGATACGCGCCTGGCGCGGTCTGTCGCACCGGGCATTGCCGCCCATCCGGGAAAGTCCGGGATCTATCCGCTGCGTGATGCCCATGAGGCATTCGCCGCGCGCGTGTGGCTCGCCAGAGTGGCCGAGCGCACGCTGGACGTCCAGTACTACATCTGGCACCAGGACCTGTCGGGGACCTTGCTGTTCGAAGCGCTCCACGACGCGGCGAACCGCGGCGTGCGCGTGCGCCTGCTGCTGGACGACAACAACACCTCGGGGCTCGATGCCACCTTGGCCGCGCTGCACCGACACCCGAACATCGAGGTTCGCCTGTTCAATCCGTTCCTCATCCGCCAGCCGCGCGCGATCGGCTACCTCACCGATTTTTCTCGGCTGAACCGGCGCATGCACAACAAGTCCTTCACCGCCGACAACCAGGTGACGATCGTCGGCGGACGCAATGTCGGCGACGAATATTTCGGCGCCACCGACGGTTCGGCGTTCATCGACCTCGACGTGATGGCCGTCGGCCCGGTCGTGTCCGACATGTCCGCCGACTTCGATCGCTATTGGTCCAGCGGCTCGTCTTATCCGCTTGATCTGCTCGTGCCCGCCGCCGAGCCCACGCCGGAGATCCAGACCGCGGTCTGGCAGGTCGAACACGATCCTGCCGCCGCGGCTTACGTGCAAGCGGTGCGCGACACCCCCTTGATGCGCGAACTGGTGGAGCGACGGCTGGACCTGGAATGGGTGCCAACCCGCATGGTCAGCGACGACCCTGCAAAGGGCCTGGGCGTGGGGCGGGCGCAGCCCATGATGCCGCAGTTGTTGCAGATGGCCGGTCAGCCGCAGAAGGAACTGCAGCTGGTGTCAGCGTATTTCGTGCCCGGCGACAAGGGGGTGAACGCCCTGGTCGCGATGGCGCAGCGCGGCGTGAAGGTCAGCGTGTTGACCAATTCACTGGAGGCGACGGACGTGGCGCCGGTCCATTCCGGCTACGCGAAACGGCGCAAGCCGCTGCTCGAGGGCGGCGTGAAGCTGTACGAATTGCGCAAACAGGCCACCGAGCTAAGGCGCAAGTGGCTCTCGACCATGATGCAAAGCTCCGCTTCCAGCCTGCACGCCAAGACGTTCTCGATCGACCGGTCACGGGTATTCATCGGATCGTTCAACTTCGATCCGCGCTCGATCAACTTGAACACCGAAATGGGGTTCCTGATCGACAGCCCCAAGTTGGCCGGCCAGATCGCTTCAGTGTTCGACGACGGACTGGCCTCTCGCGCCTACGAGGTGCGCATCGATGAGCAAGACAGGCTCTACTGGCTCGAGCAGCGCGACGGCCGAACAATCCGGCTCGATACCGAGCCGGGCACCACTTTCTGGCAGCGCGCCGCGGTCTGGTTCATGTCATTGCTGCCGATCGACTGGCTGTTGTAGCGCCCCTGCGGCGTGGCCGTGCCAAGGGGGCACGCGAACGCGGTGACGAGCTCGGCTCGCGCGTGCGCAGGATCCGAGTTCCCGCACCCTACGCCATCTCGCTGCTGCGCCTGTGCCTGGGTGCGATGTTCATCGCGCACGCCCTCTTGAAAAACCTTCGCGCAACGCGGTCCGCGAGTTGAGTGCGGATCGGCTGCCGAACCACCGGCCCCACATCGGGTTCGCGAGCGGCGCCGTCATCGAGGCACAGGACACCCACCTTGGGGTGCGGTCGACCGGCCGTTTCTCCCTGCAGGCGCCCCGCAGCTGGACCATCTGGTTTTGCAGCCGCACGCGGGCACAGTCGTGACCGAGGGCGCCGCGACCGTATCCATTCGCTGGGCTGCCACGGGTTCGGTGGAAAAACTCGGCCTGCTCCCCTCGGTCGGCGGTCTGCCCGTGACCTGGCTGGCCTGAGGTATCGTATTGTTGGTGTTCCAGCATCGGCGGGGCGCCTCGGGCGCATCCGGGCGAGCCGTATTCCTGGCGCGGGTGCTGACCGTGTCCGCCCTCGCCTATTCCGGAGCCTACTGATGATCGGTATCTCTACGGACATGCGCTATCACTACTGGTCCATCCTGGACATTCTGGCCGCCACCGTGCTCGTGCTGTCCTTGCTGGGCGCGGCCTGGCGCCGGCGCGAGCGCAGCCTGCCCTGGAGCCTCGCAGGCGTCGCCGGCGTGGTGCTGGCCGGAGTGCTCGCGCGGCTTCTGGATGTACGCGCTCCCGTCGTATAGGCCGCGCACCCGATTCCAAAATCTCGAAAGGATCGCACCGTGAAACTCACCATCTTGATGCCCTGCCTCAACGAGGCCGAGACCCTGGCCCGGTGCATCGCGAAAGCGCGCTCCTGGATCGAACGCTCGGGTGTTGAGGCCGAAGTCCTGATTGCCGACAACGGCAGCACCGACGGTTCCCAGGAGATCGCGGCGGCCAACGGCGCCCGCGTCGTCGACGTGCCGCTCAAGGGCTACGGATCTGCCCTGTATTACGGTTCGATGGCGGCGCAGGGCGACCACATCGTCATGGGCGACTCGGACGATTCGTACGACTTCAGCCACCTGGACCAGTTCGTCGAGAAGCTCGACCAGGGCTATGACCTGGTGATGGGCAACCGGTTCCTGGGCGGCATCGAACCCGGCGCCATGCCCTGGAAGAACCGCTACATCGGCAACCCGGTGCTGACCTGGATCGGTCGGATGCTTTTCAAGTGCCCCGCGCGGGACTTCCATTGCGGGCTGCGTGGCTTTCGCAAGAGCGCTTTCATGCGCATGGACCTGCGCACCACCGGAATGGAATTCGCTTCCGAAATGGTCATCAAGGCCAACCTGTTCCGGATGCGCATCGCCGAGGTGCCCACG
>JAMPXR010000268.1 GCA_023701085.1 Ramlibacter sp.
AGTCGGCACTGTGCGCGGCCCGGGCCGGCGGCGACGAGACGGCCGCGCGGCACTACGAGGCGCGCTTGGGCACGCTGGCGCGGGCCGGTGACGCGCTGGGCCCGATGCGGCGCCACAACCCGGCATGGAACGAGGCCCTGGAGACGTGGCTGGCGGCCGCCCGGCCACGCTGAGTGCGCCTCAAGAGGCGAACGCGGCGGTCAATCCTTCTTGTCCCGCGGTCCCCGCGCGGCGCTCGCCGGCTGTATCCACAGCACCTTGCGCGACTTGTCGCGCTCCTCCAGGGCCGCGGCGAGCTGCTGCTGCAACAAAAGCGTGGACGGATCCTCCGGCCCCAGGGCTTCGGAAGACTGCTTGATCAAGGTTCGAAGCGACTCGATCAACGCATCCACATGACACTCCTTCGTTGCCCGCGCGACTTTGCCGATGCGGGCGATTGAACCTGCCGGTCATCTTAATGCGGCGCCGCGATCGAGCAAGCCAGGGCCGCGGCGGGCGTGGCACCGTGGGTTAAAGTCGAGGGCACGGCTGTGGGGAATCGGCCCCGCACGCTCATCGCTGCGCGCCCCAATCCGGGCGAGAATCTCCAACCATCGCGTCCATGCGCTATCTCACCATTCCCGTCACGCCTTTCCAGCAGAACTGCTCCATCGTCTGGGACGAGGACAGCGGGCAGGCCGCCGTCATCGATCCGGGGGGCGATGTCGAGCAGCTCGTCGCCGAGATCGAGCGGCTCGGGCTGAAGCCCGTGCAGATCTGGCTGACCCATGCCCATATCGACCACGCCGGGGCCACGGCGGAACTGGCGAAGCGGCTCGGGGTGCCGGTCATCGGACCACACCGGGCCGACCAGTTCTGGATCGACATGCTGCCGCAGCAAAGCGCGATGTTCGGCTTTCCGCGCTCCGAGCTGTTCACGCCGGCGCGTTGGCTCGCCGACGGCGACACCGTGGAGCTCGGGGGCCACCAGTTCAAGGTGCGACACTGTCCCGGCCACACCCCGGGTCACGTGGTGTTCCACTCGCCCGAGATGAACCGGGCCTTCGTGGGCGACGTGCTGTTCGCCGGCAGCATAGGCCGCACCGATCTGCCCCAGGGCGACCACGCGACGCTGATCGACAGCATCACGCAGCGGCTCTGGCCCATGGGCGACGACACGGTGTTCATTCCGGGCCACGGCCCGGAGAGCACCTTCGGCCGCGAGCGCCGCACCAATCCCTTCGTCGGCGGCACCTGAGCGGCGGGTCACCGGCTGCGCGGGCGCGCAGACTTCGACCGGGTGTGGCCCGCGCGGGCGCGGCGGCCGGGTTCGGCGTTCGCCAGGGCGTGATCCATGTCGAGGCGGGCGCGTTCCTTGCCGCGGCCCGCGGTGTTCCGGCGCCGGCCGCTCGGCTGGAAACTGTCCGGCATGACGCTCATCCATGGGCTGGGCCATGCGATGTCTTCGGTGGCGCCGCGCACGCCCAGCGAGCTCAGGGTGCCGAACGCGGACATCCATTGTTGCCAGACCCGCTCCATCAGCTCGAAGGTGGTTCTTTGCAGCTGAGCCGCCAGCTCGAAGGCCGAGCCGGCCGGATGCGCCGCGCCGGCGGCCGGGCTTTCCACCTGTTCGCTGGCCGCGGCGCTCGCGCCGGCACGCGTCAGGCGTTCCACGCCCTCGCCGATGCTCTGGGCCGAGGACAGTGTCATCTCCAGCCCGCGCAGGCCCAGATCGGTCCAGTACGCGATGGGATCGAACAGGCCGGGTGATTCCGTCTTGGGTGCCATGAGAGTGCCCTCCGTGGAATGGAAATCTCGCAGAACGGGGCGGCGAGCGAATGCACGGGCGCGCCAAGCCCTCCGCCTTCCAATATGCCAGCACCCCGGGTATTTCGCTTGCAGCAGGAAGTAAAGCTCGCGCACACCTGTGTTCGGCGGGGCAGCCAACTCGTCAGCGGGGGCCAAGGCGCCGATGCGGGGTGGGGCTGCGGCAGGCGAGGCCTTAGGTCAGGCCCTAATGACGCGGAAAGACCGAAGGCAGGATTTTCAAGTCGTCTGGGCCGACGACCGGCGCGTCCGGGAAATCCCGCACCTCATACCCGGACGAATTCCCTGCTGTCCCCTCGATCACTTCCCTGGGCAACAGGATGTTGGTGTAGTGGAATGGGCCTCCGGGCGCGCATTTTTCGAGGGGCTGCGTGTCCACCCGGATCATCCGCTCCGGCGTGGCCTGGCCGGTCGCCATCTGGGTCAGCCAGGAGGTCACCAGCCACAGCTTGCCCTCGTGTTCGATACCGAAGTGCGTTTCCACGCATCCGTCGTCGGTCTTGACGACCAGGGTAAGGATCTGGGTCATTGGGGGCTTGCGCGGCTCGTACGCCAGCCATCGTACCGCGCCTAGCGTATTCCCCGATATCCGCGCGGCGTCATCCCTCGTTGAGGGGACGGGTGCTTTTCGGAGGCCGATGATGTTGGTCAAGCGCGGCGAGATCACGGAGGGCGAGCGTCAGGCGTTCGAGCGAGCCGTCCTGTCGTGCGGGCGGCGGCCCGACGAATTCCGGCTCATGGTGTTCACCGCGTCCCATGCCGCGAGCCTGCGCAGCGTGCACGTTGCCAGCCGCGGCGCCGCCGCCCAGTACGAGGCTGGCGACGGCCGGGTGTGGACGCAGCGATTCGCGGAGCATCTCGCCATGGGCCGTTTTCGCTAGAAAGCGCCGCGCGCCGGCACCTGTCAACAAATCACAGAATCGCCTGTCGCAAGTCACAAGGGCCAACACGGGAAATTCGCACTTTGCGCGCAGCAAGGTTCACAACTTCGCCCGAACGACACATCGGGATACCGCACTGACGGTATCGGCTCATCCGGCAATGGCCGCCGGAGGGACCTGCGGCCCGAGCGCGGCGACTGGCCGTCGGCGGGGTCGTTTTCATTGGGACAGGCGACTTCAAAGCGCGCGCCGCGGGCCCGCGCGAAGCCTGCAAGCGCACGCGCCGTGCGGGGCGCCAGCACATCAGCCGCCGTCCCTGAACGCGGGATAGGCGGCGGGCGCGCGCGCCCGCACCATCGGCGCCACTCGTTCGACATCGACCATGCGACGGGTGCTGTTCCCGAGGTGACGCGCCGCAAGGGCTCGCCGCGGGTGGACAGGCAGGCCGCGAGCGCAGCCCGCCGGTTCCGGATCACAAACCGCGCTCACTGGAGACCGACATGAACCGCAAACTCGCATCCTCCCTGGCCGCCACCAGCGCCAGCGCGGCCGGCGCCCTCCTCGCCGTCGCGGCGATCGCCTCGGGCAGCGCGTACGCCGACGACATCACCCTCGACACCGTGCCGTTCGTGAGCAGCCAAAGCCGCGCCGAAGTCCAGGCCGAAGCCAGGGGGCAGGCGCAGCGCCTGGGCGCCGCCTCGAGCGAGTGGGCGCTGCAGCTGAACGATCCGCGCAGGCCCAACAGCGCGTACACGAGCGCGGCGGCGAAGGCCGACTACATCGCCTCGCGCAACGAAGTCAACGCCTTCAATTCGGAAGACAGCGGCTCGTCCTACCTCGCGCGGCAGCCGCGCGGCCTGAACGCGACCGTCATGGCCGGCGCGGCGCGTTGAAAGCGATGCGGCCTGTCGCGCCGGCCACCAACCCCGCATGCCATGGGGGCTGGCCGGGCGCGGCGCCGCCGCCCGCCGTGGACGGACGCTCGACCGGTTAGCATGGGCCCGCCGGCAGCAAAGGGGCCCATCCATGGATGAAGACATCGAGGCGCTCAGGCGCGAAGTGCAACACCTGATCGCGATGAATACCGCTTCCTACGTGGCCATCACCTCGCTGGTGGCGACGCACCCGGACCCGCAGCAGCTGCAACTGCACCTGGTGACCGCGCTGGAAGCCGTGCTCGGCTCCGAGCGGCTGGCCCGCTGGACCGACGAGCAGAAGCAGATCGTGCGGCGCGCGCTGGAGGCTTTCCAGCAGGTGCGGCCCGCGGTCCCCATCGATCCCCTGGCCACCGCATTCGGCGAACGCGACCCCCGGAAATGAAGCGGCCTCGCCGGATGGCGAGGCCGCTTCGGATGCGGCGCGGCGTTCGCCGCGCATCGCCCTCCCATTCACTTGACCGGTGCGGCCCGCATCGCGGTGGCCGCGAACCACGCGAGCATTCCCAGGCCGATGAACGGCAGCGCGATCAGGTACGCCAGTCCGGCCAGGGGCGCCGCCGCGATCGCGACGACCTTCCCGCCGGCGTGCAGCGCCTCGCGCACCTTGGTGGATTCAGCCATGGCCCGCGCGGCGAACCAGGCCAGCATGCCAAGACCCACGAAGGGCAACAGGATCGCGTAGAGCAGTCCGACGAACGGTGCCGACAGGAACAGGGCCATGTTCCTCAGCAATTCCCACTTGGTGACGGCGGGCTCCGCGCGCTCTGCGACAGGGCGGCGGGCCACGACGACGGCTTGCGTTCCGGCACCACCGGTTTCCAGGGCCAATGTGGTGTGCAGCGCTCTCATGATGTTCTCCTTGTCGTTGCGGTTGATTCGGTCTTCTTTCGCGATTGACAAAGCATCAGCCGTGCCACCGTCGCGGTCGGGGGCAATTCCTCTTGCAGATCAATGGGTTGCGATGGCGGCGCGGGCGC
>JAMPXR010000269.1 GCA_023701085.1 Ramlibacter sp.
AGCCCGACTTGGCGATGGCGGGCAGCAGCAGGGTGTACGCCCAGACGGCGAAGCCGGCCGACAGCCCGGCCAGCGCGCCCGAGCGGGTGCCCGCCTTCCAGTACATGCCGCCCAGCATGGCCGGGGCGAACTGCGCCACGGCCGCGAACGACACGAGCCCGATCGACACCAGCGCATAGGCTTCGCCGACGACGCGGTAGTACACGTAGCCGAGCATCATCATGAACACGATCGCGCCGCGCCGGATCGCCAGCAGCAGCCCGGACAGGTCGGCGCGCTGCGACAGCGCGAGCGCCTTCCAGCGCAGCAGCACCGGCATCACCAGGTCGTTGCAGATCATGGTCGACAGCGCGATGGTCTCGACGATGACCATGCCGGTCGCCGCCGAGAGCCCGCCGATGAAGACGAACAGCGCCAGCGCCTCCTGCTGCCGCGCCATCGGCAGCGCGAGCACGAAGAAATCGGCGTCCACCTGGCCGGCCGGGAACGTCATCAGGCCGGCGAACGCGATCGGCAGCACGAAGATGTTGATGGCGAACAGGTAGATCGGGAACAGCCAGATCGCCTTGAGCAGGTGGTTCTCGTTCACGTTCTCGACCACGCTGATCTGGAACTGGCGCGGCAGAAAGAGGATCGAGAGCATCGACAGGAACACCAGCGACGCCCAGGAGCCGTAGTTGCGCGTCGGCCCGCCCAGGGTGAGCAGCTCCTCCACACGCGGCAGCCGCGAGGCCTGCGCGAACAGGTCGCCGAAGCCCCGGTACAGGCCGAAGGTGACGAAGGCGCCGACCGCGAGGAAGGCCAGCAGCTTGACCAGCGACTCGAAAGCGATCGCCGCCACCATGCCCTCGTGGCGCTCGGTCGCGTCCAGGTGGCGCGTGCCGAACAGGAACGCGAACGCGGCCAGCAGCAGCGCGACGTACAAGGCGGTGTCGTTGAACAGCTCGACCTGGCCCTTCGCCGGCATCACCACATGGGGGTACTGCTGCAGGATCATGTAACTGCCGTTCACCGCCTTGAGCTGCAGCGCGATGTAGGGCACGATGCCGACCACCGCGATCACCGTGACCAGCCCGCCGAGCAGGGCGCTCTTGCCGTAGCGCGCCCCGATGAAGTCGGCGATGGAGGTGATGCGGTTGACCTTGCTGATGCGGATCATCTTGCGCAGCACCAGCCAGAACAGCGCGGCCATCAGCGTCGGGCCCAGGTAGATCGGCAGGAAGCCGACCCCGCCCGCGGCCGCCCGGCCGACGCTGCCGTAGAAGGTCCACGAGGTGGCGTACACGGCCATCGACAGGGCGTAGATGTACGGGTTGGCGATGATGGAGCGGCCGGCATCGGCGCGCTTGTCGCCCCAGTAGGCGATCGCGAACAGAATACCGAGGTAGGCGAAGCTGGTGAGGAGGATCACGCCACCGAGCAGCATCCGATTCCCCGGAGCGTCAGGTCGATCGCTCGACGACCAGGATCATCAACCCGATGAGCGCCGCCCAGGCACCGAACAGGTAGGCGAAGAGCACCGGGATGCCGGCGACGGTGCCCCCGACATTGAACAATGACAGCAGGGGATAGCTGAAGACCAGGCACCCCAGCATGAACAGCGCCACCAGCCGCTGCGCATGGATCGCGCGGTGGGTCATCGCTTGTCTCCGTTGTTCGTGATGCCGCGAGTGTAGTGTCTTCAGCGGTCGTAATCCATCCTCAGCCGCTGCTGCAGCTGGCGCGCGCTGCGGAAGCACTCCTTCAGGATGCGCCGGTCGATGTCGTTGAGGCTGGCCAGCCTGACCCGATTGGGCGGGCCGGCCGGCGCATCGCCCGCCAGCTGCACCCGCAGCCGCAGCAGCTGCAGGAACTCGAACGCCGTGATCCAGGCCCGGTACTCGGTGGGCGCCAGGCCCATCTGGTGTCCCGCGCGTTCCAGCCTGTCGCCCGTTGCGAGCGCGCCCGTGCCCTGCGCCAGTCCGTACAGCCGCCCCGCATCGACGAACAGGGCGGTGCCCTGCAGCTTCAGGTCTATCGTTGCGCCATCGTCGGGGCGGAAGCCGCCCAGCCAGGTGAGCGGCACGCCGCGGCCCAGGGCGTTCAGCGCCATCTGCTTGAGAAAGCGCGGCGTCGCCTGCGCCGCCTGCTGCACTTCACCCTGCAGGACCGTCGCCAGCCGCTCGTCGCCGGCCAGCGGCCGCAGGTCGAAGTAGATGCTGGCGTTGAGCAGGTCCTGCGGCGCGCCGTATTCGATCCAGTGCGCGAAGCGCGCGCGCCATTGCGACAGGGTCAGGCAGCAGCCGGGCTCGCCGGCCATGATGCCGCCGCGGCACAGCGGATAGCCGCAGGCGTCCAGCGCCAGATTCACATCGTGGCCGAAGGCCAGCGCCCGCGCGCGCAGCGCCTCGTCCGCGCCGTCCGGCAGGATCAGCGCGTTGTCCTGGTCGGTCGCCACCGTCTGCTCGCCGCGCCCCTCCGAACCCAGCGCCAGCCAGCACAGCTGCGCCAGCTCGATGCCATGTTCGCCCGCCTTGATTTCCAAGAGCCGCCGCGTCAGCAGGTCGTTCAGGTGGCTGATCAGCGCCGTCATCTGGCGCGCCTGCACGCCCTGGCCCAGCAGGCTGCGCGCCAGCCAGCGGATTTCCTGCGCCGCCCGCTTGAGCGCGCCGGTCTCGCGCGCCGCGCGGATCGACGAGCCGACATGCTTGAGGCTCAGGCGCTGCAACGCGAACAGGTCCCTTTCCGACACCACCCCGACGGCCACGCCGTCGCGCGTCACCGGCACATGGCGGATCGCATGACGCGACATGAGCAGGGCGGCATCCTGCGCCGTGTGATCGTCCGTCAGGCAATGCACGGGCCGCACCATGACCTGCCCGATGGCCGCCGACAGCGGCACTTCGGCCAGTGTGACCCGGCCCAGGATGTCGTAGCGCGTCAGGATGCCCTCGGGCCTGCCGGCCGCGTCGACCACCAGCATGGAGCCCACGCCCAGCCGCTGCATGTCGGCCAGCGCGTCGCGCAGCGGCGTGGCCGGCCCGCACGTCACGGGCGCTCGCGTCAGCAGCGTCGCGAGCCTGGATTCGAACGATTGCTCCGACAAGGCCTGCGACGCGTAACTCTCCTGCAGGGCCTGCCGCGAGCGTTGCATCAGCTGCGAGCGCAGCGGATCGGGCGGCGCGGCAGCGGCGGCATCCGGCTGCTTCTGCGCCATGGCGCTATTTTCGCAGGGGGGGCAGGTCCAGCGTCAGCACCGGCGCGCCGTCCGCGCTGGCCAGCACCGCGCGGCGGTTCTCCACCGACTGCAGGACGATGCCCTCGTCCAGCGCCGCGCCGACGCGAAACGGCTTGGGCGGCTTGCCGTCCACCGCGATCAGCGCGGCGCCCTGGCGCGAGCGGCTGGCCACGACACCCACCAGGGAAAAACGGCTGGCCAGGCTGGGCGCCGGCGCGGCCGCGACGGCCACCGGGCTCGCGCCGAGCAGGCGCGCCACCGCGAGCGGGTCCGTCGCGGGCGGGGTGCGCGCGGCCAGGACAGCCGCCGGGACCGCGGCGGGCCGTGTCGTCAGCTTCAGGCCCCAATAGACGGCGCTGGCGGCCACCAGGCCCCAGAGCACGAAGGTCGCGCCGGCTACCACCCGCTTGCGCTGCGAATTGCTCACCATGGCGCGATTATCATTGATGCGAACCGACTCCCCTCTGCCATGAAGCACCTCCATGCCTCCTTGCGCCGCGCCGCCCAGGCCGGCTTCACGCTGATCGAACTGATGGTGGTCCTGGTCATCATCGGCGTGCTCGCGGCCCTGATCGTACCGAACGTGCTGGACCGCGCCGACGACGCCCGGGCGACCGCGGCCAGGACCGACGTCAACAACCTGATGCAGGCGCTCAAGCTGTACCGCCTGGACAACCAGCGCTATCCCACGGCCGAACAGGGCCTGCAGTCCCTGGTCAGCCGCCCCACCGCGCCCCCGCTGCCGCCGAACTGGAAACCCTACGTCGAAAAATTGCCGAACGATCCGTGGGGCCGCCCCTACCAGTACCTCAATCCGGGGGTGAAGGCGGAGATCGATGTGATGTCCTTCGGCGCCGACGGCCAGCCCGGCGGAGAGGGCAAGGATGCGGATGTCGGCAGCTGGCAATAGCCGGCATGCTTCGGGCCGCGGCCGCGCGCGCGCGGCCGCGGGCTTCACCCTGCTGGAGCTGCTGGTCGTGGTGGCCATCATCGCGGTCGCGACCGCGGGCGTGAGCTTCGCGCTGCGCGACTCGCAGGCGGCGCAGCTCGAACGGGAGGCGCAGCGGCTGGCGGCGCTGCTGGAATCGGCGCGCGCCCAGTCGCGCAGCAGCGGCATCGCGGTGCGCTGGTACCCGACCGAAGCGGGCTTTCGTTTCGAGGGCGTGACGGCCGACGCGCTGCCGCAGCGCTGGTTGTCGGAAACCACGCAGGTGCAGGGCGCCGCCGTGCTGCAGCTGGGACCGGAGCCCATCATCGGCCGGCAGCAGGTCGTGCTGGCCTCCACGGCGATGCCCGGTCGCAGCCTGCGCGTCGCGACCGACGGGCTGCGCCCGTTCAGCGTCTCGTCGGGAAGCGCGCCATGAGCGCGGGCCGGCCGCG
>JAMPXR010000270.1 GCA_023701085.1 Ramlibacter sp.
CGGTTGCAGGCGCTCTCGCAGGGATGGTGGCAGATGCGCCCGGCCACCGCCGGGAACGGGTTGTGGCGCGTCAGCACCTCCCACGCGCCGCGGAAATCGCGCGCGCGGGCCAGCCCGATCCACTCCGCGATGTCGCCGTTGACGGGACAGGCCTGGTGGCAGGGCGACGGCGGCTTGATGTAGTGCGGCAGGGATGCGCGCCAGGTGCCGGTCTTGATGGCCTCGGTGGTGCCGGTGGTCCAGATCGCGGGGGGCAGTGGCATGTTCATCACGCGGCCTCCAGCAATTGAGCATCGACCGCCCGGTAACCCTCGACGCAGGCGGCGACGTTCTGTTCCTGCAGCTTGGGCGACTGCTGCAGCAGCATGCGCTCCAGCACCGGCAGCGGCGGATCGCCCACGGCGCGCGCCAGCGCGCCCAGCAGCGCCGAGTTGACGATGCGGCCCAGCCCCTGGCGGCGCGAAATCGCCAGGCCATCGACCGGGATCACGCGGTGGTTCGGCAGCGACTGGCGGAACTCGGCCACGCTGCGCGACGAGTTCACCACGATCAGCGTGCGACTGTGGGCCGCCGCGAGCAGCGCGCCCTGCAGCAGCGTGGCGTCGAAGCAGAGGATGGCGTCGGCCTGCTCGATGTCGCAGCGCAGCCGCACCGGCTTGTCGTCCACCCGGATGAAGGAGCTCACCGGCGTGCCGCGCCGCGCGCCGCCGTAGCTGGCGAAGGCCTGCACCGGGCGGCCCTCGGCGAAGTAAGCCATGGCGAGCAGGTTGCCCGCCGTCTGCGCGCCCTGGCCGCCGCGCCCCTGGATGATGATTTGCAGCATGTTATTTCACCTTGCGCCGGAAGTCGGGCTTGCGTTTTTCCTGGAACGCTTTGACGCCTTCGCGCGACTCCTCCGTGTCGTAATACAGCTTCAACGCGTACAGGCCCATGCCGGCGATACCGGCCTGGTGCGCCGTGTCCATGTTGAAGGAGCGCTTGGCGATCGCCAGCGCCGTGGGGCTTTTTTCCATGATCTCGTCGCACCATTTCTGCACTTCGGCGTCGAGCTGTTCGTGCGGCACCACCGCGTTGACCAGGCCCATCGCCAGCGCCTCGGCCGCGCTGTAGCGGCGGCACAGGTACCACATCTCGCGCGCCTTCTTCTCGCCGACCACGCGCGCCAGCAGGGCCGTGCCGTAGCCCGGATCGACCGATCCCATCTTCGGGCCGACCTGCCCGAAGATGGCCTTTTCGGAGGCGATGGTCAGGTCGCAGAGGGTGCACAGCACGTTGCCCCCGCCGATGGCGTAGCCCTGCACGCGGGCGATCACCGGCTTGGCGGCGTCGCGGATGGCGGCGTGCAGTTCCTCCATCGGCAGGCCGATGGTGCCGCGGCCGTCGTATTGCCCCGCATGCGCCGACTGGTCGCCGCCGGTGCAGAACGCCTTCTCGCCGGCGCCGGCCAGCACGATCGCGCCGATCGCGCGGTCCGACGCGGCGCGCTGGATCGCGTGGATCAGCTCGTCGCAGGTGCGGCCGCGGAATGCGTTCATCTTGTCGGGACGGTTGATCGTGATCCAGGCCGCGCCCGCGCGCACTTCATACAGGACGTCTTCGTACTGCATCGTGTTGTCTCTCGCCGGGAGGGTTCTGGCTGCCCTGGCCGCCGCTCAGCCCGCGGCGGGCTTCGCCGGCAGCACCGCGGTGGCCTCGAGTTCGATCTTGCCCGGGTTGTCGAGCAGGTCGGACACGAAGATCATGCTCATGGCGGGATAGTGCCGCCCGATCTGGCGCTTCCAGATCGCGCCCAGCTGCGCGCGCGCGGCGAGGTAGGCCGGCTTGTCGCAGCAGTAGGCGGTCATGCGGCAGATGTGGTGGGGCGCGCCGCCCGCTTCGGCCAGCACCGTGACCACATTGGCCAGCGCCTGCTCGAACTGGACGGCGAGGTCCTCGGATTGGAATTTCTGCTGGGCGTCCCAGCCCACCTGGCCGGCGATGAAGACGATCCGGCCGGCATCGACCTCGATGCCGTTGGCGTAGCCGATCGGCGGCGCCCATCCTTCAGGAAGCAGTGTTCTCATTCTGGGTTCTCCATCCATCTTCGTTGTACATCGCTTGCGCGCCTGCCAAAGCGGGCGGCATGGCGTCGGGACTCTTTCAGCCTCAATCGGTGTAGCGCGGCGGATCGGGGTCCACCGACCAGTCCGGGTCGGGCGGCGGCACCTTGGCGATCCACTCCTGGACCAGCGCCACATGCTCGGCCTCCTCGGCCTGCAGTTCCAGGGCGGCGCGCCGCACCGGCTCGCTGGTCGACATGCGCGCCAGCACCGCGAAGAAGGCCTGCGCGCGCTTCTCCGCGGCCAGCGCCAGCTGCAGCGCGTGCCAGGGCTGCATCAGGTAATGCACCTCGTCGAACGGCGCGGTCTCCGGGTTCTCCATGCCCGGCACGAGCACCATCCTGGGCGGCGGCGGGGCTTCCTTCCAGCCCATCTCGGCCATGATGCGTTCCGCGTGCTTGGCCTCGTAGCCGGCCATGGTGCGGAACAAGGCCGCCACTTCGTTGTTGTTGTGCGTCTCCAGGGCGTCGGCGAACTCGGTGTAGCGCTCCACCGCGTCGCGCTCCATCGCCAGCGCCTGGGCCATGAATTCCGGCAGCGTCAGCTGCGGCACCGCGGGCGTTTCGCGTGGGGTCGTGCTCATAGTTCGAACTCCGCTTCAAGATCGGCCACCTGCCGGGTGTCGGCGCTGCCGCCGCACGGATAGGGCTTGCGGTCGCCGGCGTACAGCACGCCGATGTTGAACCCGTCGTCGGTCATCAGGCGCCGCGCCGCGCTCGCCGCGTCGGCGGTGGGCGCCGGCGCGGCCGGCCGCACCATGCTTTTCCACTCGCGCTGCTCCGGCCGGAAGGTGACGCAGGGGCTCATGATCTCGATGAACGAGAAGCCCGGATGCGCGATGCCCTGGGCGATGATCTCGGCGGTGCCATGCTGGTCGCCCGAGAACGCGCGCGCCACGAAGTTCGCGCCCGCGGCCAGCGCGATCACCAGGGGATTGAACGGACGCACGCCGGTGCCGCCGGGCGACAGCTTGTTGTCCCAGTCGGGCTCGGTGGTGGGCGAGGCCTGGCCCTTGGTCATGCCGTACACGTGGTTGTCCATCACGATGTAGGTCAGGTCGACGTTGCGGCGGCAGGCATGCAGGAAGTGGTTGCCCCCGATGGAGTAGCCGTCGCCGTCGCCGCTGGCCACCAGCACCGTGAGGTCGGGGCGCGCCACCTTCAGGCCGGTGGCGGCCGCCAGCGAGCGTCCGTGCACGCCGTGAAACCCGTAGCAGGCCGTGTAGGCGGGAATGCGCGAGGAGCAGCCGATGCCCGACACCACCGCGACGTCGTGGGGCTGGCGCCCCACGATCGCGAGCGCGCGCGTCACCGACGCGAGCACCGTGTAGTCGCCGCAGCCAGGGCACCAGATCGGCTTGTAGCCGGACTTGAATTGCGCGGCCGTGAGCGCCGCGGTTTCCGACATGTCGGTCATACCGTTCCTTCCGTTGCTTGCAACTTCGCGCCCGCCCATTCGCACAGGGCCGCGCACACATCGGCCGGTCGCAGCGGCAGCGGTCCCGGGCGGTGGAAGCTGGCTGGCCGGCCGGGCAGGTCGATCACGCCGCGCAGGTAGCGCAGCAGCTGCGCGCCGTGGTTCTGCTCGATCACCATCACGTGCTCCACGCCTTCGAGCGCCCGCGCGACCACCTCGGGCTGCAACGGCGCCAGCAGCCGCAGGCCGATCAGCCGCGCCGCCACGCCCTGGCCGGCGGCGCGCTGCAGCGCCTCGCGCGCCGGGCCGGTGGCCGAGCCGAAGGTGATCACGGCCAGCGGACCGTCGCCTTCGATGTCGGCCCAGCGGCTGCCGTAGTCGTGCCGCATCAGCTTGCGTTCGCGCTTGTCGAGCTGGATGGCGTGGTCGCGCGACTGGCTGCTGGGGATGGCGGCTTCGGTGTGCTCCAGCCCGTCGGCGGTGTAGACGGTGCCGGGCGTGCCCGGGATCGCCATCGGCGACACACCGCTTTCCGTGTCGCGGTAGCGCTTGTAGTCGGGCGTGTTGGCGGGCACCGTGAGCCGCGCGGCGACGCTGTCACGGGTGGCCGGCCGGTCGATGATGGCGCGCGATTGCCCCATGAACTGGTCGGACAGCACGATCGCGGGCGCCTGCAGCGTTTCCGCGAGCTCCACCGCCCATTGCGTGGTGGCCACGCAATCGGAAATCGAACCGGGCGCCAGCACCAGCCGCGGCGCGTCGCCGTGCAAGCCGCTGACGGCGAACGACAGGTCGCTTTGTTCGCTCTTGGCCGGGATGCCGGTGGACGGACCGCCGCGCATCACGTCGACGACCACGATGGGCACTTCGGCGGCCACCGCCAGGCCTATGCCCTCGGTCATCAATGCCAGGCCGGGACCGGCCGTCGCGGTGAGCGAAGGCACGCCTGCGTAGGACGCGCCGATGATCATGTTGACCGAAGCCAGCTCATCCTCGGCCTGCAGCAGCGCGCCGCCGATCTTGGTGAGCGCCGGGGCCATCCATTCGAGCAGCTCGGTGGCCGGCGTGATCGGGTA